>JAZTYT010000198.1:0-6490 GCA_045637045.1 Christensenellaceae bacterium
CTATCTTAAATAAAAAATATTTTGTATTTGTATTCTAACACAATTTTTTGTCGAATTCAACAATATTTTTGTAAAAAACCGTATTTTTCTGAAATTTTGCAAAATTAAATTTTTGCTTATGCACTTTTGCCTATTAAATTATATTTAAAATTGATTTTTTGACTTCAAAATTGCCAATAAAATTTTTGGGCGTAGACTTAAGACGTGTCTTTGGCTAAAATAATTTGGCAAGTTATCCACATTGTTTATAAAACAAATGTTTGACGTGACGCAATTTATTTACTAATTATCGCCTTTGCAATTTCAAGCGCAACACCAAAATGGATAAGCCTGTGGTCGTCGGTTATATCCGACAAAATACCCCTGTCCCATTTAGGCGCGTCAAGATTGTCGCCACGGTATAAAAAGTTATAAAGCTCGTGCCCACGGTAATTGCTTACTGCCTGGCAAGCTGAAAGCTCCATATCGACTGCAATACAACCTTGTTCACGTAATTGGGTAAACCTTTCGCGCGTTTCACGATAGAAAGCGTCGGTCGTCCAAACCCTGCCTGAAACGTAACCAACGCCAAGCCTGTCTAAAACACTTGCAACAAACTTGTGATTTTTAATTTCAATGTAATCGCCACCGTCGTAGTAGTGATAGCTTACGCCTTCGTCGCGAAAGGCTTTCGTTGGCACGATAAGTTTGCCTTCGGGCAAGGATTTATCAAGCCCACCACAGCTACCGAACATCACAAAGTTGTTACAGTCAAAGCAATAGCCTATTTCTTCAATAATCCCTGCTGTTATCGGTGCGCCAACGGTAGTGTTAACAAAACCGATATTCGTGCCGACAACCTTATAAACGTGGTAAATATGTGCAACCGAAGATATCGCTTGACCTTCAATGGGCACGATAACGCCTTTTTCCTTAAGCGCGTCGGTAACCTTATATGAAAAATTGATTATCACAACGTCAAGCTTTGTGTTGAATTTGGGCAAAACGTCATGTAAATCAATCATTACGTCTTTTGCTAAATTTTGTCTGTCAGTAATCCCCATAGTTCACCATAAAATCTGTAAAATTTTGATAATTTTAGCCGATAATCGATATATACGCCGACTTTTTGTTTAATGACTAATTAAAAAGCTGGTCTTTAACCAAATCAATTTCTTCCAATATATGCCCAATATTTCCTTCACCGGCATATTCTTTTGAGTTGAAAAAATTATGGTTTAAATCCGACCAATATAAAAGCTTTTCATCGCCGTGTGGCTCGACTTCCTTGTTAAGCCTGCCAACGTAAATTTCCAAATAGCAATCACCGTAAAAATACGTGAAGTTAGCAAAAAGCTTCAAGTTGATATCTTCTTTTGTAATCGAAGTTTCTTCGTAAAGCTCCCTATACGCTGCGTCAAAACCGTCTTCACCAGGCTCGATTTTGCCACCTACAAAGTTTGACAGCCCCTTATAAGGCTCTTTAACACGCTTACACATTAAGATACGGTCTAAAGCCGTATTAAACACCACAATTAAATTAAAACCCTGCATTCGTATCCTTATAAAAATTAGCCAAATTAGCAAAATAACCGACTTATAGGCTACTTTTTGAGCAATTTGGCTAAATTCAATTTAATAAAATTTTAGTCTTCGTCGGACGCCCTTTCAATGCTGATGATATTAGGATTTTCAGAAATAATCTTGTAAACTAACTCATCGGTAATGTGGGCTTCAGTACGAATCGTTGCGTAAGTAATTAGTTTATCGTTTTCACGCTTGGTGTTGGTTTTTGTAAACTCTGAAACACCAAAAAGCTGTGCAACGGCCGTGTCTATGCCTTCGCTGTAATAAAAAGCAACCTTTAACTGGGTTTGACGTTTAATCCTGAAAAAGCTGATGTTGATATGGAAAACAAATTGTATTACAAGAATAAGCAACGTTGCACCGATTGCCACCAGCCACATTCCTGCGCCTGCAGCCATACCAACGCCCGCCATTGCCCATACGCCGGCAGCCGTGGTTAAGCCGTAAATCATACGCCTTTGATGCATAATCATACCTGCACCTAAAAAACCAACGCCACTTACTATTTGTGAAGCAATACGTGAACCGTCGTAACCTGCAATGTCTGAAAAACCGTACTTGGAAACTATTGTAAACAAGGTTGCGCCCGCAGCAACGACTGCGTGCGTACGGATACCTGCTTCCTTTGAACGGTGTCTTCGTTCAAGCCCAACTATAAAGCCTAATAAAACTGCGAGTACGATGCGTAGTATGTAATCCACAATTGGATATTGAAGTAAAAATTCTTTCATATCTACCTACCACTTAATTGAAAATTAAGTAATTTACTTTGTCATACTATGTTACCATTAACTCGTCGTTTTGTCAATACTTTTTACAAAATTTCTTGTTTTGAACTGTCATTTAGTTTGATAAAGCATTGTTATTGACGCGTTAATCGACTTATAGCCCCACTTTTAACAATTTTCAGCCTTTTTGATTTCTTTTTTCAATTTACCGACGATCTTCTTTTCAAGCCGTGAAATATACGACTGTGAAATCCCCATTAAATCGGCAACTTCCTTTTGAGTTAGCTCCTTATCTCCAGTTAAACCAAAGCGTAAAATCATAATACGTTTTTCACGCTCGTTAAGTTTGGTTAAGGCTTCCTTTAAAATTTGCTTTTCGCAAGTGTTTTCAATTTGCTTTACTACGACGTCGCCGTCAGTACCTAATATGTCGGAAAGCAAAAGCTCGTTGCCTTCCCAGTCAACGTTTAAAGGCTCGTCAAAGGAAACTTCGCCACGGATTTTTGCAACCCGTCTTAAGTGCATTAAAATTTCGTTTTCGATACATCTTGAAGCAAAGGTTGCAAGCTTTATTTTTTTATCTACGTTAAAGGAATTTATCGCCTTGATAAGACCTATCGTACCGATTGAAATTAAATCGTCAAGGTCAATCCCCGTATTGTCAAACTTGCGCGCGATGTAAACAACAAGCCTTAAATTGTGTTCTATCAAATCTTTTTTGACCGACGCGTCGCCATCGCAAAGCTTTAGCAAAAGCTCCTTTTCTAAATCTTCGTCAAGCGGCTTGGGTAGGGCTTCACTCCCAGACAGATAGTTTACGTTGTTACCGCCTATAAAAACCTTAATTAAAAACTGCTTAATTTTATTGAATAACTTTTTCATTTTGCCCCCAAAAAAACTATAAAATATATTTTAAATGTCCGTTAAATCGACTTATAAGCCACTTTATGCCATAACTGACGCCAAAAGCAAATCTTCGTTAAAGGTTTTCTTATCTACAACGCCAAGCACTAAATCGCACCTTTTTTGGTTGTTATTGTACTCGATAATAAGATAATCAACGTCATAGATATTTATCTCTTTTTGCTCGGCAACGGTTGATAACGTAAACTTGCGTGGGGGCAAAAAGCTTGCGCCCTGCTTTTTAAGTTTATCTATTATTTTTTGTTCGCATAAAACCACGGGCTTGCCTGTTTTCTTGTCAATTAAGTTATTTCCACTATCAAGATACCCGTCAAGGCTTAAGCAGGCGTTATTTTTGTACAGCTTACATTTATACACAAAACTGCGCGTTAAGATAAAGCTGTAACTTCTTTGAGCAAGCTTTTTGACCAAAAAACCGAAAACGTAAGCAACTATTAAGTTCACCCCGACGGGTAAAAGCCCTTCCTGTTTATAGCCTTCGGCCGTGTATTCAACGCCCATAATAGATAACGCGCCGATTATCGCGCCACCCATTAAAAAGGTTAAAAGCAAAAATATATTGAAAAATTTGAAATACAAAAATGCCGTTTTATGACTTACGGCCACAAAGGTTATCAAAAGCCCAAGCGCAATCTTAATTAAGAACGCAAGATTATCCGGCAAGCTTAAAAGTGGAATTAAAACTGCGCCCAGCGTACCTATAATCGCGCCTAAAAAAAGCATAGCTTTTTTGTATTTGATTTTAAGCAATAACGCCGTGAATTTGAGCAAGAGATAATCCATAACCAAATTATCAATAACGACGTATTCAATAAAGACTTTCATTACCCAAGATTATAAAGAATTTGGGCGCGATTAAATTATATAAATTTGTAAAAAGGTTTACTTATTTGTCACAAAATTATATGCTGACTTTATTGCTTTTAAACCACAAAAAACATAAAAAATACCCCGTTATGATTAAATAATCAAAACGGGGTTTAATCGTTGAGTTAAATTAGAAATTTAAAAGGTGGAGATATTGAGCCTTATCAACTGCAGCCAAGAAAAGGTATAATCTTGGACCGGCGTCTTGACCGATTAAAAGATTATAAAAGGCCTTAAAGTATTGCTGTTGAATAGCCATATTTTCTTTTTTAGAAAGCTCAGGGTTGTTGATAATTGAATAAATGAATTGTTGTACTTCCTTTTCCTTGACGTTTTCTTCAGTAGAAAGATAGTCGTGAAGCTTTTTAACTGCTGACTTCTTTTCATCGTCTAACGTTTGATAAAACGCAACGTTTGGCTCGGTTAAAAGCTTGTACATCTTGCTTGGTTGATGGTCGGAAATCCAATTCTTAACGCGTAACAACCTTTCTTCGTCTTCAACGGCAAAATCAACGTCAATTTTGTTTAAGAGTTGACGTACTGGTTCGGGTTTAAAGTCAACGACGGTAGCAACGCTTGCCAAAACACCGAAAGGAACTTTGCTTCTGGTATTTTTGCCGTTAATAAGCGCGTAATCGTAAACGGAATTATAAAACTCATCGGCTTCACCGTTCTTATATGCTTCCAAGCCCTTATCAAATTCGCTGTAGTGACGGATAATCGTATCGTCAAAGTTAAACGAAAATGACGCTTTTGGTTCGTATTTAGCAAAGAGCCATCTAATCATATCAGGCTCGTAAACCTTTAAAACTGCCGCAGGCGTAATGTTGTTACCCGTTGACGAGTGCATATCGCCAAGCCCTGCGATTGATAACCAGCCGTAGCCTTGGAAAAGCGGTGGCTTAACGCCTAAAACGTTTTCAGCGATATCGCAAGCAACCATATAAGAACCACTTGCGGCGGCGTGGTCGATACCACCTGGCTCAAAGTCAACGCCTTCAACACCCCAACGCATTGGCCAGTCAACCTTCCAAACAAGCTTGATTAAGTTGTATTCACGAACTGAAACGGTCTTTTCTTGACCGCATTTTTTACAACGGAAGGTTAAAGTTTCACCGTCAGCCGAGCAGGATAAAACTTGGGTGATGTCGGTCTTACAGCAATCGCAATAAACGTTTACAGGGTAATAGTTATCCCTTTCGCCGTCGCTTGCTTCCTGCGTTTTATATTTCATTAAAACGTCGTAAATTTCAAAACGTTTTTTAAGCGCAAAAACGATACCGTCAGCATATCTACCCGACGTGTATTCCTTTGCTTGGTATCTAAAATCAGGGTGAATATCAAGCTCTAAAAGTGAAGCTTCAAATTCCTTTTCGTTGTATTCAGCGTAAGAGCCCTTTTCACCGTGTGGATCGGGAATAAACGCATACGGCATACCGATATATTGATCAAAATCATCACAAATTTTAGCGATGTTTGAAGGGACTTTTCTCAAACGGTCAAACTCATCCCAAGAGAATAATAAACGAGCCTTTTTACCCATTTTTTGCAAAGCCTTAACAACGTAAAAGCTTGTTGCGATATCCCTAAAATTACCAATATGAACTGAACCTGACGGGCTGATACCCGCAGCGCAAACGTATTCTTCTTTTTGTGGGTTTGATGCGATAATTTCTTCTGCAATCTTTTCTGCCCAATGCATAGTGCCACCTCTTTATAGTAGTAAAAATTTATTCTAAATTAAAACTGTTTTCCTTAAAAACAGCCGATAACCGACCTATTGGCCGATTTTTTGTTCAACAAAGCTTGCAATAACGTCAGCAACGTCTTGCGGGGTAGCGCTTGAAGTATCAATGACAAAATCATAGTTTGCCATATCCATAATATCAACGCCGTAATAGTCTAAATAACGCCTGCGTTCACTTGCACGGCGTGAAGTTAACGACTTGTCGGTATCTTCTACACAAGAAAAGCATTCGTCTTTTCTATGCGCAGAGAAAACGCGCTCTGCAGCAATCTTCCTATCAACCGACAAATAAAAACTAATTGCCGACGGAACGAAATGGAACGCCAAGCGTGAATCAAAAATAAAATCGCCGTCCTTTTGGTCGTAGCTTTTAAGCATATCGTCAACCATAGTGTCGTACTTTTTGTCAGACTCGTTGTTGATATTAAATTCTTCAACGGTCATATTTAAACTTGTTGCGATTTCCCTATAAATGTTACCAGCAGAAACAATTTTTGCGCTAAACCTTTCTGAAAGAATTTTTGCTACAGTACTTTTACCGCTTCCTAAATCACCTGCGAGTGAAATTTTAAACTGCATGATATACCGCCTTGTTTTCCATAGTAATTTTTTTGTTTTTATAATTATATACTATTTCATTAAACTATGTCAACACAAA
>JAZTYT010000199.1:0-5716 GCA_045637045.1 Christensenellaceae bacterium
GAAAAATGATGTTGTCTTCCTAAGACCGCTTGGCCTCCGACTTCTATCGAAATGTACGTGACAACCGATAAAATAGTTGCGATTTACGGCGCTACCAACACCATAAGCGGTGGCTCAAAAAGTTACCTTAATAACTTCAAACAGCAGGACTACACTCGCGCATTGGTAAGCGTTTTCAAAAACCCAACGGCTATTAACGACGCACAAGAGCCGATAGACCTTTCCCAGTACCTTTTATATAATTTTGAAATCCAAGCAACATATATTGCTTCACGCTCTTACGTTGATAGCGGTGAAACCTACTTTGCCTTTTCTTACACTTCCCCTTTTGAATACACGACGACTGACGACGTTATTTCAACCCAAAAAACGGGTAAGGTAAGCTTTAAAGAAAACGGCACGCAAAAGACGGTTGAATGCGCGTCGCAAATTGAAGGCATTGACGAATTAAACGACCAAACTATTACGCTTTTTATGCGTATAAATCTTAAAGAAACTATCGATAACTGTACTATAGGCGGACTTTTTGGTGCAACCTTGCAAGATATCTATATGTCGGAAACGTCAATTATACCTATCTTTAACTATCAGCACGTTGAACGCGTATCGTCGGGTGGTGGGTGCTATGGCTACTCTTATTCTATAAGTTATTCCGATGCGTATTGCTTAAAACTTAACCCTGAAACGCTAAAGGTTGTTGACGGCGTTTGCTTAAAGGAATATACGGTTTACGACCGTCGCGCCATTAAAGATTTTGGCGACGTTATCTACATAACGGCAACCAAGCAAAACGGCACGGGATCAACGGTTATTGCGTTAAGCGGTCAAACCTTCTCTTATCTTAACAAACTTGAAAGCATTGCTCCAAACGAAAACGTAAAATCGGTTGCGTACGAAGAAGTCGACGGAAAGCGTTACTGCTACGTTACAACCTTCCGTCAAACCGACCCACTTTTCAAGGTTGACGTCACTAACCCTTACGCAATGCAAAGCCTTGGCTATCTTAAGATTACGGGCTATTCAACCTTTATGCTACCCGTTGGCGACAGATTATTGACAATCGGCTATGCTGACGATAGCGCTTCAGAATTTTATCCATCACGTATGCGCGTTGCGATTTACGATACGTCGGGCGATAGCGTTTTACCAATAGACGAGCGCTTTATTGACGACGTAATCTATTGCGAAGCCTTAACCGACCCACGCGTAATTGCAGTACACCAAACGGTTTTCGCGTTTGCTTGTGTAACAAAACAGGACGGCGAATACTATCAAGGGCTTTATATCTTCCAAGTAATTGACGATAGCATTGAATTTATTGGTATGTTAACAAACCTTGGCGACGACCAAAATAAAGGCTACGTTTCAACCTATTCAGTACCAATGCCCGACGGCAACGGAAACGCAGTATTCTCTCTCAGCGCTGAACGCTCTTACGCATTTTCGATAACGCGCGCAAGGTATTACGACGGGTATGTTTACACTATGTCTGACGCAATTATGACTTCGCATAAGGTAAGCGTTGACCAAAATGGTTTAATCACCGTTGACCAAACGCCGACTGAAAAGATTTATACTTCGCTAAAAACTGATTACGAACAAATTTTCAAAGCTAAAGTTGAACAAAACTAAAACAATAACTAATTTTAAAAGGGCTTGCTTACAAGCCCTTTTTTTATAAATAATTCTTCGCTACTAATTCTTCATTAAAAAAGCACCCCATTGGGTGCTTTTTTTACATATAAGGCAAGCTAACGCTTGCAGTTATTTAAACAAAACGTGTAAATAACCGACTTATAAGCTGACTTTTTAAATTTTAATTTCTTCGGTCAGGTTAACGAAACCACTAATTAAAGTAACGAAAATCTCGGGTTTTTCAAGCATAGAACAATGCCCTGCGTCAGGTATAACCACAAAAGAACTACCCTTGATATTTTCGTGTAAGTATTGTTGGTCCTTAATAGGAATAATGGTATCAGCCAAGCAACCCAAGATAAGCGTTTTTGCCGTGATTTCTTTTAGGCGATCACGATAGTCGTAATGCTCGGTGCTTAATACCAAACGGCGCATTCTGTCCTGAAAGTCTTTATTTGAGAAAAGCTCGGATAAAATTTGCTTTCTGCCTTCCATCCACGCTCTGTTTTCATCAAAAAACTTAACCGAATAAAAGTATGGGATAGTTATTGCGTAATAGGCTTCACCGTTTAAGGTTTCGCCAACGGCATTCCAGCCTTCGCCCGAAGCCCAAAGCCTGTCCGACGTGTAGCCTGCAGTATTAAAGAGCATTAATTTTGCAAGCTTATCAGGGTATTTGCAAGCAAACTCGATTGCGACTTCGCCACCGTAAGATATACCCATAATACTAACCTTTTTAAGCCCTAAATGGTCAACAAACTCGCTTAAGATATCGGCTTGCAATGGTTGTTCGTACTGCTCTCTGTCAGCCATATTATCGCTTAAGCCCATATCTAAAAGGTCAACTAAAATAACCTTGCACGTTTTTGAAAGCGCAGGTAGAAACGGCTTCCAGCTGGCAGTTGACATCATAATCCCGTTAAGTAGAATAACTGGGTTGCCTTCGCCGTGGATTTCGTAATAAATTTTTTTATCGATTGATGAATTAAAGTACATAGTACACCTATATAAGTGGGGCTATAAGCCCGTTATTGCAGATTTTTAAGCGAAAAACTCTTCAACGTCTTTTGCTAAAGCGTCCAAGCAGTCAACCATTGGCGAGTGACCGCAGTTAGGGTACGGTAAGAGTTTTGCATTTTGCCTTAACGCGTTAAAGTTGTCCATTACCATATAGTTTGGCACGACAACGTCCTTTTCGCCAGTTGTGAAAGCCGTAGGGCAAGTAACCTTTGCGATACTGCCGTCACCCATACCGCAAGGCGTTGCGTCGTTTGACATATTAAAGGTTGCAAGCGCCCAGTCAACGTCAACAATGTTTCTTTGCTTTAAGGTTTCTTCAATCCATAAAGCGTTGTCTTCTTTTGAAGGCTTTTTAACGGTATAAATAGTAGCGTCCCAAATAGCCGACATCATAGAAGCGTCTTTCTTTTCAAAAACGGCAATCATTGGTGCAACCTGCATTGGGTCTGAAGCCAAAGCTTCCTTATTAGCATAAGCCTTGCCAGTTGATTGCAATTTAGCGTCTTTAACGTAAATTGGATATCCCCTGTGGCTTGCGCCCTCGATTGAGAAGTATTTTTTAACCTTTTCAGGGTGGTCTGCTGCAAGCTGTAAGCCAATGCCACCACCCGTTGACCAGCCGATAACGTAGCAGGATTCAACGTTTAATGCTTCCAAGAATAAGTTAACGTCTTCTGAAAGCTCCTTTAAGCTGTCAAAACGGTTGTTGTAAGTGCTATCGCCAAAGCCCCTTAAGTCAGGCGCGATACATCTATACTTTGAACTTAATTTTTCGATAAGTGGTAAATAGTGAACTGAAGACGACATATTGCCGTGAATCATCAAAATAACTTGGCCTTCGCCCCTGTCGATATAAGCAAGAGTTTCTTTGCCGATACTAATTGTCTTTTTCATAATTATCCCCTTAATTACCTTTGCTGATTATTTGCGTTTACCTATTATGCCTGCTTTAATAGCGTCTTCCCAAAGCTGTTCTCTAAATTTAGGGTGAGCTATTGAAATAATGCGTTCTACCCTTTCATAGGTGGAAGTACCCGTTAAGTTTACGCAACCGTATTCGGTTACCAAATAGTCAAGGTCTTGTCTTGGAAGCGTAACGACAGCGCCCGTTGCAAGTTGAGCAACGATTTTAGATTTTTCTTCTCTTTCGCCCGTTACAGGGTTTTTAACCATTGCAGTTGAGTATAAAGCAATGAACGAACGACCGTTTTTGGAAAGCTTTGCACCAACTGCCGTGTCAGCTTGACCACCAGCGCCCGAGAATTGCTTACTGCCTAAGGATTCAGAAGCGCATTGGCCTGTTAAATCAACTTCTAACGTGGTATTGATTGAAACCTGGTTGTCGTTTTGCGCGATAACGTATGGGTTGTTGGTGTAGCCACCGTGGTGAACTTCAACGAACGGGTTATCGTCAACGTATTCGTAAAGTTCTTTAGTACCTGCGATAAAGGTTGCGCAAATTCTGTGTTGGTTGATTTGCTTGTTAGCGCAGGTTACAGCGCCTGCCTTTGCAAGCTTCATAATACCCGTGGTCATCATTTCGGTATGAACGCCAAGGTTCTTTTTATCGTAAAGTGAAGCAACGACAGCGTCAGGAATACCACCGATACCGATTTGAATGCAGTCGCCGTCTTTAATGTATTCAGAAATATATTTACCGATAATCGCGTCCTTTTCACCGATAGGGCCTTCTGGGATAACTGGTGCAGGGTAGTCGCATTGAACTAAATAGTCAACTTCGCTGATGTGGATATTGGAATCGCCAAAGCATCTTGGAATGTTTGGGTTGATTTCTAAAATAACCGTTTTAGCGGCGCGAATATGGTCGATTTCGTAAGTGTTGCTTAAAAGCGATACGTAGCCGTGTTTGTCAGGCATTGAAGCGTTTGCAACAAAGACGTCAGGTTGACGGTAAGCTAAACGCTTTGATGAAGCAAAGTGTAAGTGGTTTGGTATAAAGGAAATGTTGCCGTAAGGTGAATTTTTACGGAGTGAGCCGTTGTAAAACCAGCTTTCAACGTTGAATTTGCTTCTTAATTCAGGGTTATCAATATACTGTGCAGAGCACATTGGCAAGCAGTTTGAAACGGTTACTTCGTTAATCCTTGGCGCGATTTCGTGAAGGTGTGTTGAAAACTCGATTGGGTCGCACGCAGCCATACCTAAAACGATGTAGTCGCCGTCTTGAACTAAATCAAGCGCTTGTTGTATAGTGATAAGTTTATCTTTATATTCCATAGGTGTTTACCCCCTAATTATTTTCAAATTTAAGTTTTTGTTGTTTTTTGCCCGTAGTCTGGGGCTTGATTTTTTAGTCAAGTGCCCGTTGCACTTTATTGAGTTTGTTTTTAACGTATTTTTAAATTGAGAATTATTATTTAGGTTTTGTTTAGTAAAAACCATTACGGTGGTGGGGCAAAAGCCCCACCACAATAAGGTTTTTAAGTTAATTTAACTTTATCTTGTGATAAAATTAGCCACGGATAGCAGCTTCTAATTCACCAAGACCTGTAATACCACGGTATACTGAACCACCAAAAGCAGCGTCAGCTGGTGTGTATTTGTTGAGTGCGAGTGCGTCGATACCAATACGTTGGCCATCAACATAGCTTACAGAAGTACCCATTGGAACGTTGATTGAACCTTCTTCCATAGCAGCGATGAAGTCTTCCCAGTTAAGGTCTTTACCGCTCATACGTGATAAACCTTGGCAGAATACGTTTGCAGAAACGTAACCAGCCATAGCGTAGCTGTTTAAGAAGTATGAAGAAACACCTTCAGCAGCCCATTCAAATTCACCAAAGTAAAGTGCAACATATGCGGCCCATGTAGCGTCTGTCATAGGGATTAAAGCTTCGCCTTTGTGTTTAGCGTAAAGTGTCATAACTTTAGCAAATTCAACGAAATCATGCCAGCCCTTTGTATCAGTTGGTACAGAACCAGTAACGAGCCAAGCACCAGCGTAAACTTCACGTGTGTCGGTGATAACGCCTGTAGCAACAAGACCGCCCATAGCAGTAGCGTTTGCACTTACGTAAGAAGTGATGATCTTAACGTTGTC
>JAZTYT010000200.1:0-8543 GCA_045637045.1 Christensenellaceae bacterium
GATCCGACTTGCTATTAAAGCTGCTTAATATAAGAATATTAAAAGCACCCGTTCAGGGTGCTTTTTTTAGTCTAACATTATATGTATAATTTCTTTATCGGTTTCGCACATACCAACGCGCGCAAGCTTGCCGACGGCTTCAATGGTTTTTTCAACGCCGTGCTTTACAATGCCGTCGCCAGAGAAAAAGTTATTGCCTTCCTTACTCATATAATACCCCAAAAAGCCTGCTTCAACCGATGAAGCAATCTTTGCAGCGCAGGATGATTTAGCGCCGTCGCAAACAACCCCGGAAATTATCGCAAGGGAGTTTACGATTGTATTTGAAAGCTGTTCTAAATCACCGCCTTCAAGATAAGCAATGGCAGCGCCCGAACAAGAACCTGCTATTACTACGCCACAATAAGCTGAAAGCTTACCGATATTATTTTTAACGTGGGTTGTGCAAAGATTTGATAAAACCAGGGCGCGATATAAAAGTTCTTCGGGTTTATTTGTTTTTTGCGCGTAGGCAATTACAGGTACTGACGCCGTTAGCCCTTGGTTACCTGAACCACTGTTTATTACAACCGGCATATTGCAACCGTTCATACGCGCGTCGCTACCAGCGGCAGCTAAAGCCTTGCAGTAGGTCATTAGGTCGTTAGGGCAGTATTTTAATATGGTTGCACCAATATTTGCACCATATTTGTTGTTTATGCCTTCAGTTGAAATTGACATATTGCATTTAATTTGCCTATCAAGTATAGGCTTAACGTCTTCAATAAGGCAGGTGTTGGCAAAATCATATATTTTTTCAACCGACAATATCGTTTTATCTGTGTTTTTAGCGTTGCGTTTGTTTTCAACTTCTCGTTTTTGAATAACGACGCCGTTCTTTTCGATAAGGTAAACGTGAGTGTGTGAATCCCTTATGATTACGCGCGCGAATTGGTCTTCGTGATAGCCGGTAAGCTCAACGTAAAGCGTATGCTCGTTGTGGCTTGGTTTTATCTTAATAGGGGTTACCTTAAGGTAAGCGTGAAGTTCTGAAATTTGTTCGTTTGTAACTTCAGATATAACTTCAAGCTCCTTGTCAGGGTTGCCGGCAATAATACCAACGCCAACAGCTGCTTCTATACCGTGTAAGCCGTTGGTGTGTGGTACGATTACGCTTTTAACGTTTTTTAAGATGTTACCACTTACTAAAACGTCGATTTTTTGTGGTGGGAAGCCCAAGCACTCTCTTAATTTGGAAGCGCAATAGGCGATAGCAATAGGCTCGGTACAGCCCATTGCGGGGATCAATTCTTCGCTTAGTATCTCTAAATAATTTTGATATAAAGTATCGTTTCTTTGCATAATTTTTTCTTAAAGTAATTGGTTTTGTAATGAAAAAAGTATAGCACAAGTTTTTTGCTTTTTCAAGTTAAAAAGGGCTTTGTTGTGTAAAAAATACCACTAAATTGGCGTTTTGCAAGGTTAATTCCTTGTTTATTTTTTTATTCGGTGTTATTATAATTGTATGGAAGCTTTAAATCACGAAAAGATAATCGAAAATTTAGTAACCGATAAGGAACGCGCGCTTTACGGTTTAACCAACGCGCAAGTCGTTGGTTGTGAGTTCGTTGGCCCAGCTGACGGTGAATCCTGCTTAAAAGAAACGTCAAACCTTTTGATCAAAGGTTGCGATTTTAAATTAAGATACCCACTTTGGCATAACAGCAATAGCCAAATCGTTGATTGCACGATGCACGAGACATGTCGCGCACCAATTTGGTACTCAAATAACGTTACCTATAAAAACCTTACCTGTAACGGAATAAAAGCAATCAGGGAATGTAATAATTTAGTTATTGAAGATTGCTATTTTAATTCTGGCGAGTTTGCTTGGCTTTCCCAAAACCTAAAGGTTTTGAATACCAAGGTGGTTTCGGAATATCCCTTCTTTTCTATAACCGATTCAACTTTTAATCGTTTGGAGATGAAGGCGAAATATTCCTTCCAATACTGCAAGAATTTAGTTCTTGAAAATTGCGTTTTAGACACTAAAGACGCTTTTTGGCACGGGGAAAACGTAATAGTTAAAAATTGCATCGTTAAGGGCGAATATTTGGCTTGGTACAGCAAAAATTTAACCTTTATCGACTGTGAAATCCGTGGTACACAGCCATTTTGCTATGCTGAAAATTTAAAGCTTATAAACTGCAGGCTTTACGAGTGTGACTTGGCTTTTGAAAATACTACGCTTGAAGCCGACGTCGTAACGAGTATTGATAGCGTTAAAAACCCGATTGGCGTAATCAAAGCGCCGTCGATAGGCGAGATAATTATTGATGAATTTGCGCGTGGTACGTGCCAAATCATTACTGAAGATAATAATCAGCAAAAGAAAACCGCATCGGCTTAATTGCCGTTGCGGTTTTATATTTAGTCAACCTGCATTATGCAAAATTTTAAATAACTCGTTTCTTCTGCTGATAAAAGAGCAGGGTGGTCTAAACATTGGATTCGCTCTTCTAAAAGCTTTACGCGCTTACCTGCTTCCGACGCGCTTTCTGCGAGCATCTTTTTAAACAACTGCTGGCTCATAAAATGCGTGCAGGACGATGAAACCAAAATTCCACCTTGTTTTAAAAGCTTCATTGCGATAATGTTTATATCCTTATAGCCTTTATACGCGCTTTTAAGTTCGTTTGCGCTTTTACAAAAAGCAGGTGGGTCTAATACTATTAAATCAAAGGTTTCACCTTGTTTTTTATATTCTCTTAATTTTTCAAACACGTCGCATTCAACCGTTTCAATATTGGTTAAACCGTTCAATTTTGCGTTTAAATTAACTTGCTCTAACGCCTGTTTTGAAATGTCAAGGGCGTAAACCTTTTTTGCGCCAGCTTTACTTGCGTTTAAGCTAAAACCACCGGCGTTACAAAAACAATCGAGCACGGTTTTGTCTTTGCAGTAAGGTCTTATTGATAAGCGATTAAGCTTTTGGTCTAAAAAGTAACCTGTTTTTTGGCCGTTTAATAAATCAACGTTAAGCGTTAGGCCGTTTTCTACAATATGTGTATCGCTAATTTCTTCACCGTAAATTATTCCCTTAAAAGGCTCTAACCCTTCTTTTTTGCGAACTAAAGCGTCGCTACGTTCAACGATAGTTTTTGGATTATAGTAATCGACCAAACACTTGATAATAGTTTGTTTTTTAAGTTCCATACCAAGCGTTAAAATTTGTATGGAAAGTACGTCGCCAAAACGGTCGACTATTAAACCAGGTAGATAGTCGGATTCAGCAAAGACTGCGCGATAGCAATTTTCAGACAAATAATTTTTACGCATTTCATCAGCGTATTTTATGCGATTGAAAAACAACGCTTCGTCATCGACGTCGTTATTGGTTATAAAAATTCTAACCAAAATTTTAGACAGGTGATTGATATAACCTTTGCCTAAAAACCTGCCGTCGTGTGCGCGCACCGTTGCTAAACTGCCGTTTTTATCCTTGCCTTCGATTGATAAAACTTCGTTAGCGTAAACCCAGCTTTCACCACGCAAAATACGTTTTTCTTCGTTCTTTTTTAAGGTAACCGTATAAGCCATAAAAATTTCCTTGCAATTTTCTTAACAAAATAATAACACAAAATTATCAGCAAGCAAAATCTTTTGTGAAAATTTTAAAAAATAGTTAAAATTTATTAAAAATTAGCACTCTCGACTTGACATTGCTAATTTTAGGGTGTATGATTTAAACGAAATAAATTATTAAGGCGTTTTTGCCTATAAAAAGGAGCAATATGAAGCAATTTAAGACCGAATCAAAGCGTATGCTTGATTTGATGATAAATTCAATCTATACAAACCGTGAAATCTTCTTGCGCGAGCTTTTATCTAACGCAAGCGACGCTATTGATAAACTTTATTATAAAAGTTTAACTGAAGGTTTATCTGGCTTTACCCGTGAAGATTTTGCAATCAATATAAGCGTTGATGAAAATGATCGTACTTTAACCGTTACCGATAACGGTATTGGTATGACTTTAAACGAGCTTGAAAACAACCTTGGCACGATTGCAAAGTCGGGCTCACACGATTTCAAGCAAAATAATACGGGTGAAAACACCGATATTGATATTATAGGACAATTCGGCGTTGGTTTTTACTCTGCGTTTATGGTTGCTAAAAGGGTTGAAGTTTTGTCAAAGGCCTTTAACAGTGAAGAAGCGTATCTTTGGTCTTCAAACGGGACTGAAGGCTACACGATAGTAAAGGCTGAAAAAGAGCAGGTGGGCACAACCATTACGCTTTATTTAAAAGACGACCAAGGCGAAGAAGGCTTTACGGAATTTTTAAGGGAATACAAGATTAAGGAATTAGTTAAAAAGTATTCCGATTATATCAGATACCCGATTAAAATGCTTGTAACCACTTACGAGTACGACGACGTTAAATGCGATTGCGAAGGTGAGTGTACTAACGAAGAGCATCATCACGCTACGCCAAAGCAGGTTAAAAAGGAACAAACGTTAAACTCAATGACACCAGTTTGGCGCAAAACCAAGACGGAGCTTGAAGAAGGCGAGCAGGAAAGATTTTATAAAGAAGAGTTTTACGACGCGCAAGACCCGTTAAAGGTTATTAAAGCGTCAGCCGAAGGCGCGATTGATTATAAAGCGTTACTTTTCATACCTAAAACCATACCTTACAACTATTACACAAAGACCTATGAAAAGGGGTTGAAGCTTTATACGTCGGGCGTAATGATTACCGACAAATGCGCCGACCTTTTACCAGACTACTTTAACTTTGTTAAAGGCGTTGTGGATAGCGAAGTAACCTTAAACATTTCACGCGAGACGGTACAGCATAACCGTCAGCTTAAAGCCATCGCGACAAGTCTTGAAAAGAAGATTAAAAAGGAACTTGTTTCAATGCTTGAAAACGAGCGCGAAAAATACGCTGAATTTTTTGATAATTTCGGCTTGTCCTTAAAATACGGCATTTATACCAGCTGGGGTGCAAATAAAGACGTTTTACTTGACCTTATCGTGTTTAAATCGGCAAAAACGGGTAATTACGTGACTTTAAAGGAATACGCTGACGGTGTTTTAGAAGGTCAAAAGGCAATCTATTATGCTTGCGGTAAAACCACTGAAGCAATTAAGGCTCAACCTAAGGTTGACGGGGCAATCGAAAAGGGTTACGACGTTTTGTGCTTGACCGAAGAAGTTGATGAATTTTGCTTAAAGCTTTTGGCAAAGTTCAACGATTTGGAGTTTAAGTCGGTTGAAAACGAAGATTTTAGCGACGGACAGGTTGCGCCTGAAATCGACAAGGCTGTAAGCGATAAAATTTTAGAGATTTTACAAGGTAAAATCGTTGAAGTTAAATTAAGCCAAAGCCTTAAAAACCACCCTGTAAGCTTAACGAGTAAGGGCGATTTGACAATCGAGATGGAAAAGGTTTTATCAAAGATTCCAAGTGGCGCAGGCGCAGTTGCCGAAAAGGTGCTTGAAATCAACGCAAGCCATAAGGTTTACAATAAACTTGTTGAAACCGTAAACGCTAACGAAAAGGTTTTTGAATCAATCGTTAAGGTTTTATACGGTCAGGCAAGGCTTATTTGTGGGCTTGAAGTTGAAGACGTAACCGACTTGACCGACACAATTTTTGATTTAATCGGTTAAAAATAATAGGATAAAAATAAAAGAGGCGTTTTAACGCCTCTTTTTTACGTAGTTGTCGTAGTTGTAGTTCTCGTTGTGGTCGTAGTGTTTTGGTTTGGGCAAAGACAAGAAGTTGTCGTAAGTAATGCAAGCAACAATAAAAGCTGTGTCGAAGATATAGTGCCTTCAAGGTATAACACAAAAAGCAAACCCAATAAAACTATATTTGTGGTTGTCAAAATTTAACTCCTTATAAATTTTCGTAAAAATTCGACGTTAATATACAATATGCGCTAACGGTTTTATATATGAGCAAATTGACATTTGTTTTTAAGTGGTTTAAAATTTTTAGTATAAAACTTTTTAGGGGGTAATAATGCAGTTATTGTTGCTTGATAAACGCACGCAATCACTCGTTGAAGATTACGTTCCCACAAAAGAAATGCTATCTGAACTGGTTAACTTTTTCGGTATATTTTCCGACGTAACAAGATTAAGGATAATCTCTGCGCTTGCAATAAGTGAAATGTGCGTTACCGATATTTCAAGCGTACTGATGATAAATCAAACAACCGTCAGTCATCAATTACGCTTGCTTAAAAATTTAGGCGCAGTTAAAATGCGCAGGCAGGGTAAAGTGATTTTTTACGCGCTTAAAAACGAGCTTATCAACGATGTTTTATTAAAGGGAGTTGAATTTTTAGGCTATTAAAAGTAAGGGCTATTGCCGACTGGCAATAGCCCTTAAAAACTTTATTTACAACCACAGCCTTGTGGACCGAACGATGGTCTTGGTGGCTTGCAATTAGTAAGTAAAAGCGCGATAAGCACGGGTACTAAACACGGGCTTGAGCAAATTTTGTTAAGAATGCCGGTGATACAATCGCCATAGCACGCAATTAGCAAAATTATCAGTATGTAAAGATAGCAATTATTGTTGAAACAGTTTAACATAATTTCTCCCTTAAAAGTAGTCGGCAAAGCCGTCAATACATAATACGATACTGCAACAATTTTTGTTACAAGTAGTTTAATTCGCTTGCAATTTAATTTATTATGTATTAAAATATGAACGTAGTTTCACCCTAATTAAGGGGAAACATAATTATTTTTTATTTTTTTGTCAACAGATATTCCGCTTAAGGAAATCTGATTGGAGGTTGTTATGAATATTAGTAAGAGTAGCGCAAAAACGATTGCGTTTTTGGGCGTCATGTTTGCACTGATTTTTGTGTTTTTGCTTATTGAAACATATGTATTCAGTGCTTTTTTTGGGGCTTTCACTCCTTGTGCACTTACCTTACCGCTTGCAATAGCGCTTTCGCTTTCAGGTAGTAAAAAGCCAATGGTTATTGGTGGTACGCTTTTGGGCTGTGCATCGTTCGTGTTAGCAATTTTTATTTCAAACCCAATATTTATCAATCCGTTGATATCAATTTTACCACGATTATTCATCGGTGTTATTGCTTACGGCGTTTATCATTTAGCTAAAAAGCTTTGCGCTTCAAGTGATAATGCTTTCGTAAAAGATCATTTACCTTGCGCACTTGGCGGGTTGTTTGGTACTTTAGCAAATACAGTTTGCACCATTTTTATGATGTGGGTGTTCCAAGCGGCAAGCCTTGCGGCAGTATTTACAACTTTGATTTCTATCAACTTTATTGCAGAAGTTATTGCAAGCGTTATTTTAGTTCCAGTTTACGTAAGAGTTATCAATAAAATCACGAAGAAGGTTTAATTATGATTTTTTGTATCGATATCGGTAATACCAATATAAAATACGGCGTTTATTCGCGTGAAGGCCTTGTGGCAAGCTTCCGCGTTGCTTCGGTTAAGGCTTCAACGTCTGACGAATACGGCACGGTTGTGCGTGACCTTATGTCAAACGCAAGAATTCCAAAATCGCATATCAAAGGCGTAATTTTGTCTTCGGTTATTCCACAGCTTAACTACACGATTTCACATATGTGCGAATATTATCTTGGTCACACGCCGTTAATCGTTGGTCCTGGTATTAAAACGGGTATCAATATTAAGGTTGATAGCCCGCGTGAAGTTGGCGCTGACCGTATCGTAAACAGTGTTTCTGCGCATAGAAAATACGGCGCTGGTAAAAACGTTATTTGTATTGACTTTGGTACTGCAACAACCTTTAACGTTATAAGTGACAAGGGCGAACTTATCGGCGGCGTAATTTCACCCGGTATTAAAGGCTCGCTTGACTCACTTGTTAACGGCACGGCGAAGCTACCGAATATCGAACTTGAAATGCCAAATCACGTTATTTGCAAAAACACCGTTACCAATATGCAGGCAGGCCTTTTATACGGCTTTGCAGGGTTAGTAACTCACATCGTCGAAAAAATGAAGCAAGAGCTCAAGAGTGACAACGTAGTAGTTGTTGCAACGGGTGGTTTAAGTGAAACGATCGCACGTGAAACGCCTTGCATTGATATAATCGATAGAAATCTTACCCTTGACGGGTTAAAAATGCTTTACGATATAAATAGGGCTTCAAATGACTAAAAAAGTATCAGTCGGTAATATTTTTATCGGTGGGGGAGAGTCTGTTAAGATTCAAACTATGTCTGACGTAAGGACAACCGACACGGATAAAATTATCGAGCAAATTGAAGAAGTTTCATCACTTGGCTGTGACCTTTTTAGGGTTGCAGTCAAGAATTTTGATGACGCAAAAGCCATTAAAGAGATAAAAAAGCGTACTAAAATGCCACTCGTTGCCGATATTCACTTTGATTACAAGCTTGGTATCGAAGCAATAAATAACGGCGTTGATAAAATACGCATCAACCCAGGCAATATTGGTAGCGAAGCTAACGTCAAGGCTTTAGCTGAAGTAATTAAAGCCAATAATGTTGCCGTAAGGGTGGGCTCTAATAC
>JAZTYT010000201.1:0-12001 GCA_045637045.1 Christensenellaceae bacterium
TCCCAGGCGCAACGCCGAAAAATCCGTTTTCGCGGTTGATTGCCCAAAGCCTACCGTCAGCAGCTACGCCTATCCAGCCAATATCCTCGCCCACACACCATACCTTGTAGCCCTTTTCCCTGTAAGTCTTGGGTGGAACAAGCATTGCAAGGTTGGTTTTACCACAAGCCGACGGAAATGCGCCCAAGACGTATTTGGTCTCGCCACGCGGGGTTTCCACACCCAAAATAAGCATATGCTCGGCAAGCCAGCCTTCCTTCTTGCCCAGGCACGAAGCAATGCGCAAGGCAAAGCACTTTTTACCCAGCAAAACGTTTCCGCCATAGCCCGAGTTAACCGACCAAATAGCGTTATCTTCAGGGAAGTGCATAATATAACGGTTGTTCTCGTCAAGCGTTGCCGTCGAGTGTAAGCCACGCACGAAATCGTTGCTATCGCCAAGCGCGTCTAAAACCCTTTGTCCAACGCGCGTCATAATATTCATTGATAAAACGACGTAAATTGAGTCGGTTAGCTCAATGCCGATTTTGGAAAATTCAGACCCAATCTCGCCCATACAATAGGGGATAACGTACATAGTCCTACCCTTCATGCACCCGTCGAAGATTTTGCCGAGTTTTTCATAGGCTTCATCGGGTGGCATCCAGTTGTTGATAGGGCCTGCGTCTTCTTGGTTCTTGCAACAAATAAAGGTTTTGTCTTCCACGCGCGCAACGTCGTTTAAAGCGCTACGGTGTAGGTAACAGCCCGGCAAAAGCTCGTCATTAAGCTTAATCATTTCGCCCGATAAACAGGCTTTTTGGCGCAGGCGCTCGTATAAAGCTTCTTCGCCCGTAATCAGCACAACGTCGTCAGGCTTACAAAGCACAACGCTTTCTTTTATAAAATTGTCAACTGCTTTGTTGGTGGTCATTTGTATCTCCTTTTCTTACCCGTATATTGTAACAACATTTTACCAAACTGTAAACCCTTATTGGCAAAAAAGTTGCCACTTGATAAGTTTTTCCACAAACAACGCCCAAACGCGCAAAATAAACCTTTTTACAAAAGGCGTTTAAAAGCGACAGGGTTTTACCAAATTTTTGCTACGACTTGGGTTAGACTTGTTTCAATAATTATTTATCACGCGCACGCATATAATAACCCAAAGGGGTGTAAAGCGCCCTTAAAAGGGGTAGGGTATGGAAAGAAAAGCCTTGTTAAGCCTTGTTGATTTTAACAACGCGCCTTACGGTGTTTTGCGCGTTACAAGGCGTGATTTATGCGTAAGCTTTAGTCTTACGCGCGTGGGTGGTGAAAGCGTTAACGGGCTAACCTTGGTCGCGTCAGACGATGATAAAAACCTTGTTATAACCGACTTTAACGGCGAGAAAAACTGTCCGTTAGACGTGGACAATTTTGCCGTTTTGATTGTGGAAAACGACAAGGGCGTTGCCTTTTCAAAAAAGGGTAGATGTGCTGTAAAAAAGCAAACGCTTTTCGGTTTATTTATGCAAGGTTTAGCCCTTAATGGGGATGAAGCCCTTAATAAAAACTCGCTAAATACAGCGTATAACGATGAAGCAATCGCCACCGAAAACTATTACCTAAAAGAAGGGGTGTGTTTTGAGAGTAACCAAACTGATAACTATGCAAAGGCTAAAACAGACGGCTTTAAGGATTGGCAAGAAAAAACTCGCCAGGCACAAGCTTTTGGTGATGAAGCGCACCAAGAGTATGTCCGAAAGCCGTTTGCAACAACGCGTGGAGCAACCGACCACACCCAAAGCAGTGACCTATCTTGTGAAGCTTCGCAAGGCTTTTTTGAAAGAAGAAGTCAGCAATTTTTAAGTGGGTTAAATTTTGCAAGCCCTAACTTACACCTGCAAAATTTGATACCAAACTCAAAATTTTACCCGTCAACGCAAGGCAAAAAGCCTTATTTTTTCGGGGTAATTTCAAGCGGTGAAAAACCAAGATTTTTGGCTTACGCCGTTTCATATAAAGACGTACAACAAACGTCTGATTTTCACGATTGGTATTTTATCCCCAACGACTATTTTGACAAGCAAAAGGGGTATTTTGTTTTATTGCAAGACGCCTTGAGTGGCGCAAAGGTTTAAAAGGCGTGCTAAAAAAGTGACTACAATATATTGTGGTTGCTATTTTTTTAAGCACAAACGCGCAAAAAAAACGCATAAAAATATGCATAAATCATACAAAAATGCAAAAAAATGCTTGACTAAAATAATATTATAAGTTAAAATGTGTTAGTCGTCTAAATTTGGCGTATACCTTTTGCGTGCGAATTAGCCCCTTGCACACATAAGGCGATAGCTAAAAAAGGCGCTAATAAATTACTTGGAGATTACTATCATGAAATCATATATGGCAAACCCTGCCACCGTTGAAAGAAAATGGTACGTAGTTGACGCTGCCGGTATTCCTTTAGGTAGAGTTGCTACACAAGTTGCAGCGGTTTTAAGAGGTAAACACAAACCAACCTTTACACCAAACGTTGACTGCGGTGACTTCGTTATCGTTATCAACTGCGAAAAGGCTGTTTTAACTGGTAAAAAGCTTGAACAAAAGTTATACACATACCACACAGGTTACGTTGGTGGCTTAAAGCAAATCCCTTATTCAGAAATTATGGCTAAAAAGGCTGACCTTGCTGTTTACGAAGCAGTTAAGGGTATGCTTCCAAAGAACACTCTTGGCAAAAAGATGCTCAAAAAGCTTCGCGTTTACAAGGGTAGCGAACACAGACAACAAGCTCAACAACCTGTTGAACTTAAAATCGAGTATTAATTTGGGGGTATAGATAATGGCTAAAGCAGCAAAGAAGAAAGTTCAATTCTGGGGAACCGGTAGAAGAAAAAAAGCAGTTGCTAGAGTTCGTCTTATCCCAGGCGGCAACGGCACTTACATCATCAACGGCAGATCAATTGACGAATACTGCGCACTCGACACAGTTAAGCTCGTTATCCGTCAACCACTCACACTCACCGAAAAAGAAAGCGCTTACGACGTATTCGTAAACGTTTGCGGTGGTGGCTTTACTGGTCAAGCTGGTGCTATCCGTCACGGTATCGCACGCGCACTCGTTATCGCTGAACCAGAAGTTAAATCTATCGTTAAAAAAGCAGGTTACTTAACACGTGACCCACGTATGAAAGAAAGAAAGAAATACGGCTTAAAGAAAGCACGTCGTGCTCCACAATTCTCAAAGAGATAATTTCGACTTTGGTCGAATACAAAAAATGCCTTGCATATTGCAGGGCGTTTTTTTGTTTGTATAAGGGCAATGGGGTAGATTGAGTAGCGAGTGTAAAAAGGCGTTTACAAACGATTGTCTTAATGGTATAATAAAGTTGCTTAAACATTTTATAAACAAAATTGATTTTTTTTGTTAGTTTTTCCCCATAGAAGTTGTGTATATAGGTGAAAGGGTAGTTTGAAAGTGAGGTGAGGGCAAATGGATGATGAAAAAATAGTACAACTATATTTTGAACGTGACGAGCAAGCAATTCAAGAAACTGCTAACAAGTACGGTAATTATTGCACTTCGATAGCCAAAAACATTTTAGGCAACAGCGTGGACGCTGTAGAATGTGTCAACGACACGTATCTTAATACGTGGAATAGCATTCCACCTCATAAACCCAAAATGTTATCAACGTTTTTGGGCAAAATCGTTCGCAATTTGGCGTTTAATCGATATAAATATAACCACGCAGACAAGCGCGGTGGTGGAGAATTACCACTTGTACTTGATGAATTAGCTGAATGCGTATCAGGTAGTGACAACACCGAAGATGCTTATTTAATGAAAGAATTGGTATCAACTATAAATAAATTTCTTTCAACGTTGCCAGAAGTCAATCGAAACGTTTTCATCCGTCGTTATTGGCATACGGAAAGCATTGTTGATATTGCCAAGCGTTATGGTATAGAAAGTACTGCAGTATCTATGATGCTAAAACGAACTCGAGCCAAATTACACAACTACCTTATCGAAAGGGGGTATAATATATGAAAAAAGAACAATTATACGAAGCAATAGGTCAAATTGACGAAGCCTATATAAACAAAACAAACAAGTCTTTACCCAAAAGCACAAATACGTGGTTTAGTAAGTCAAAGTGGTTAAAGTTCAGTTCCATCGCAGCGTGTTTTTGTTTAATGGCGGTGGCTACTATTTTAGTAATAAACAAAATAGCCCCAAGAAGAGACGCAGGTGAATTTTCATACATTGTCACTTATGCTGGGTGGTCTGAAGAGCCAACTCTTTACGAAAATGCTTTTAATTCAGAATTGATACAAAGCGCGCCTGACACACGTTTGCCTGTTTTTAAGATAGACACGTATTTAGAACTTGAGAATTTTAAACAGACTTACAGCAATATTCTTTTGTTCGACCAAAGATACGATACGGTTTTGTCCTTTTATGACGCCATGGAAAAAGCGCAGTTTGACAGAGAGATTTTTTACCAAGAAAATTCACTATTGATTATTTACGTTCCGGCAAATAGCTGTTCGTTAAGGTTTGCAATTAAAGAAATAAAGACTACTGACACGTCAATGTGTGTTTATATTGAACAAAAAATCCAAGAAACAACATCAGTAGCCGACAAAGCAGGTTGGTTTATTTGTATAAAAGTCAATAAAGATAAAATTTCAAATTACACATCTTTTGATGCAGTTTTTGATATAAAGTAATCTGTTTTAACAATTTAGCAAATACAATTTCCCTTATGGGTTTATACAAAAAATGCCTTGCATATTGCAGGGCGTTTTTTTATGTATAATGAAGAATTAAGAATGAAGAATTCATGTCAGTTTGTGTGCAACGCACACAAAACCTTTTTAAACTTATATAAGACTTTTTGCCAAAGCAAAATGTTTACCGCAATTATTCACTATTCATTAAACAGCAAAGCACCCGCCTTGCTTTACTTTTTTGTTCTTATATGATATAATCCAACTAACAAATAAGCTTAACTTTAAAGGTGGTAAAAATGCTTATTGCTATTATTGGTGAAAACTGCGTGGGTAAAACTACGCTTGCAAACAAAATAAACCAAAGCTTTTTTGCAACGGTTTATTCGGGCAAGGACTATTTACGCCTTGAAAAAAACCCGTCAGTCGCGTTAGAAAAGTTCAAATCAATGCTAAAAGACGCGACCACAGGCGATAACGTAATTTACCTAATCACCGAAAGCGAGCATCTAAAACTTTTGCCGGACGGCGCGTTTAAAATCGTTTTGACGGCAGATTTGCAAACGATAAAATTACGCTTTAAAGAAAGAATGCGTGGCAACCTGCCAATGCCCGTTGAAAAAATGTTAGAAGCAAAGCACGGCGCGTTTGATAATTTAGAATGCAACCTTAAATTAGACGGCAATTACGATATTAACGACGTTATCGTTGCGATAAAACAAAGTGCCCACAAACCCATAAACGATACGCTTAAAACGAGTTAACGTTTTCACGTGACGGCAAGATAAGCCTTAAATTACTTATAAAAGGGGGATTGTATGAAGTTTTTAATAGTTGTGGATATGCAGGTGGATTTTATCACGGGCAGTTTAGGTAGCGCGCTTGCAAAAGCGATAGTTCCAAACGTCGTTAAAAAGGTTGAAAATTTTGACGGAACGGTAATTTTTACCCGTGACACCCATTTAAGTAACTACCTTGACACGCAGGAAGGCAAAAAACTACCCGTAAAGCATTGCATTAAAGACACGCAGGGCTGGGAAATTTGCGACGAGCTTAAGCCTTACGTAAAAACCGTGGTGGATAAGCCGACTTTTGGTAGTATAGTGTTGCCCGACGTAATCAGAAGCTGTAACCAAGAAGTTGAAGAAATAGTCCTTTGTGGGCTTTGTACGGATATTTGCGTTATTTCTAACGCAATGGTTTTAAAAACAAGCTTTCCCGAAGCAAAAATCGTGGTTGACGCAAGCTGTTCGGCAGGCGTAACCAAGGAAAGCCACGACACGGCGTTAAAGGCAATGCAAGCCGTTCAAATTGAGATTTTAAACTGATAATAAAGCATTGTAAATCAAAGGATACTTATGGAATATATTATTACCGCCATACTTGGCGTGGTGTTTATCGTTATCGGTGTGCTAAACACAAAGGGCAACGTAAAAATGTTACACTCTTACCATTTAAAACGTGTTAAAAAGGAAGACGAGCCTGCGCTTGGTAAACGCGTTGGGCTTGGTATGCTCATTATAGGTTGCGGTATGATAATAACGAGCGCGTTACAACTTGTGGCGCACATTACCACGCATAAGTTGTATGCAAATATTGCAACAGGCGTTTTGCTCGTAACAATCACCGTTGGTTGCGTTATAACCATTTTAGCCATCAATAAATATAATAAAGGCTTGTTTTAGTCCTTATAAGTATAGGGTTAAGGTAGCACAAGGAAGGTTTATAGTGTTAAACGTTACTAACGGACAATATTTTAACGACTACGTTTCAAAAACACAAAAAGGGGTTTTCGTGCCCTTTAACGAAGCCCTTATTGACGGGGAGTTATCCCTGCCACTTTTTGATACCCGTTTTATTAACCAAAGGGCGACGTTGCACAAAACCACTAAAGAAGATTATGTGCAAAAAATGGGGTTTTTCTTTGAAGCTAACAACCTAACCCAATACCACGCGATAACCCTTTGGTTTGGGCTTGACGCCTTTTGCCAAATAAATATGCTGGGCGTACTTACTTATCTTGAACAAATTGGGTATAACGGCAAGGTTTATTTTCAGGCGATTGACGATACAACCTGCGCGCTAATCGGTGGGCTTAAGCAAATTAGGTTAGGTGGCTTTACCAACGCCTATAAAAAAGTGGCGTGTGGGCAAAGCGTGGCAACCGGGTATGACTTCGTGGATAAGGGCATAACCGATTACTTGTATATAAAAGACAAAAACAACCATTTTTATAAGTTTATTAAGGACAACTTGGGTAAGCTTGATAAAACGCAAATGCTTATTAAACTGCTTGACGAAAGCTTACCTTACGGCTTAAGCGACACCTATATCGAAAAAATGCTAACCGAAATTTTTACGCAAATTGATTAAGGGTTTTGCTATCCAATCTCATTGATTCCAACGCTTGTTTTTTTAATGAATAATGAAGTCGGCTACGCCTAATGAATAATGTCTTGCGCTTGCGCAAGTGTTGTGGTAAACTTTTTGCCAACGGCAAAAAGTCTTTATTTAAATTAAAAAAGAACACCTTGGGCAAGGTGTTGTTAAAAACGTTGAGAGTGTAGGGCGAGACGTTGTTTTAAACGCGTTGCGTTTAAATAATAGCTTCGCAAAAATGCAAATCCGTGCAAGCAAGCTTGCCCGCAAGCATTTTTACTCGCTATTGCATCCTGAGCTTTGCATAGCAAAGCGTCAGGACCCCCTTAAGTTACCTGATAGGTTAATTACGTATCAACAAGGAATTTATGAACGCAAATTATAAAATTAACGGAAAAATTATTGAAACTACGCGCCTTGTTTTGCGCCCGTTCACCAAAAGCGATTTAGCTGAGTTTTTCGAGTACGCCAAAGTAGAAGGCGTTGGCGAAATGGCAGGCTGGCCCCACCACGAGGCTATTGAAAAATCCCAAGAGATTTTGGATGGGTTTATCGCCAAAGATAAAACCTTTGCAATTACCTTAAAAGATAGTGGCAAGGTTATAGGCTCACTTGGGGTTGAAGAATATGGTATGCAAGACAAACTGACCGAGTTTTTTGACCTTTTGGGTAGAGAAGTCGGGTTTGTTTTGGCAAAGCCCTATTGGGGGCAGGGGATAATGGCTGAAGCCGTTAACGGGCTTATAGGCCACCTTTTTAATGAAATCGGGTTAGATTTTTTACTGTGTGGGCACTATGATTTTAACCATCAGTCACAAAGGGTGCAACAAAAGTGTGGGTTTAAGCCTTACCGTAAGCTTACGTTTGAAACCAAGCTTGGCACTAAAGAACCAGGCGTTTTAAACCTGTTATTAAACCCTAACAAACAAATTACGCTTGAGTTTTCCCACCCGGAAACTTTGATATACGAAAACTAAACACGGTGGTGCGATATGAAGATAAACGAATACCAAAAATTAGCAATGACAACGGTTAACCCTAACCTTTCTAAACGCGATATGCTTATAAACAGCGTAATGGGTTTATGCGGGGAATCGGGTGAAGCGATAGATATAGTTAAAAAGTGGTTTGCGCAAGGCCACGCGCTTGATAAGGAGCATTTAAAAAAGGAGCTTGGCGACATTGCCTGGTATTTAGCCGAAGCGTCAACTGCCCTTGATTTAGAGCTTGAAGACGTTTTAGAAAGCAATATCCAAAAGCTTAAAAAGCGTTACCCAAACGGCTTTGAAGCTTCACAATCAATCACTCGCGCCGACGGTGATAATTAAGATTTTTTAAACCAATATTTATAGGTGAAAAATGAACGAAAAAGAACAGTTAAGTATTGAATTATATTCTTTAACCAAATTATATTTGGCGCAAGAGAACAATCAAGCAATCATTGATAGGCTAAAAGAAGATATTAAAAACTGCCAAAGGATTATTGACGGCGCTAACCAACAAATTCCACAAAACGCAAAAGACACGCGAAATGATGAAATTCGTATTGCAATCGCAAAAGAAGCAAAGCGTTACGTTACAAATTTCTATAAAATAGTATTTAAGCCGTTAAGAGACGGTAGCGTAAGCACTAAATTCGGTGCGTTTGCAAAAATGTTTAGTTTTGACTATCCAAAGTTCGTGCAGGAATATTTAACCGACAATAAGGGCAGGATTTCAAGTGAGTTTTATGCTTTTACGCAAAAAGGTGATATAAAGTTTAGCAAGCAGGACGTTAACGCAATCGTTGATAATTTTATCGACGTAACGACTTGGCTTATAACGGACAAATTAAAACGTGAGCCCCACCAATTTGCGTGTGGCGTGGACTACAAAGATGATAAATATGAAGTTTTAATTAAAATATTAAAAAACTCCGTCAGTAAGTATTATAAAAGCCTTGTTGGGGCGCTTGCAAACTACGGATATCCGTTAATAAAATTCAGCCACGCCGGCCAGACGTATGAAATGACCGCGCCCGGTAGTGATAATGATTTTTATAAACTTAAACCACATACTTACCCAAGTATGTTTAATTATTTTATCAAATCGCAAAAAACCTTTATGACTTCGGCGTGGGTGAAAAAGCCTAAAGTGGATAAATATTATATTGAAACACCAACAACGGGGCATTTTGAACTTTGCGGCAAGCTTGCTGAGATGATTGAATCTTACGTAAAAGAAAATGCGCAAAAAGCTGCTCAAAAGCAAAATGCGTTAACGCTTTACACAAACAATAAACAACAGCATGAGCGCGATTTAGCCATTGCGAGTAAAAAAGGCATAGATATCAAATACTTGATTAGCCCGTTGCTTTTCAATTTAAAGGTTATTCCGCCTTTTTACGCTGAAAACCCCGACGCTATCAAAAAAATGTGTTTTTTGTTTATGAACAAGCGCGCAAGCAATATTGAAGATTTAATCAACCTTTACGAAACTGAAGAGTGGCGCAATAAGGTGTTGCAGTCTATTAACGGGGTTAAAAACGTGCTTTATATGTCGCAACAAAATTTAGCAAGTCAGCTTCGCGCGTTAAACGCAAACGCAAACGATACGAACAAAGCGTTAATCGGGCTTGCCAATAAGATAAACGACGTAAAAATTGACGTTGACGTAACAACCACCGTTCACGTTGAAGATAACAGAGTTTAAAAAAATAACGAAAAAGTCGGCCTATAGGTCGGTTATTTAACAACTTGTGGTTGAGTTATCCCCGCTCAACCAATGGTATGTTGCATTTTAAAGGGTTTTAGGATATACTACAACCAAAGGAGGTGCGGTAAATGAATCAAATTAAAATTGGCAAATTTATTGCCGAACGCAGAAAGCTTGTTAACTTAACCCAGTCACAGCTTGCCGAAAAATTAGGCATTACCGACAGGGCTGTTTCAAAATGGGAAACAGGCAGGGCAATGCCCGATACCGCCATTATGCTTGAGCTTTGCGCGTTATTAAAAATTACCGTAAACGATTTATTAACAGGGGAGCTTACAAGTATGGAAAACAATAAACAAAACCAACAGCTTTTGCTTGATATGGCAAAGGAATTAGAAAAGAAAAACAAAACTATTTGGAATGCAATGCGGATAATCATGACAGTGAGCATCCTTGGATTGATCGGAGGTCTCGCGATTATCGCCCTTTTTATGCCTGAGGGGCCATGGATGCTCGTTGCAATAATTTCACTGTGCGTGGTGTTCCTTATACCGTGTTTCTATGCGTTAAAGCTTGAAGTAAGTGTAGGTGCTTACAAGTGCAAAAATTGTGGTCACGAAATAGTGCCTACTTATAAAGAAGCAATGAATGCAATGCACATGGGGTTTACCCGTTATTTAAAGTGCCCAAAATGCAATAAACGCACTTGGTGTAAAAAGATTTTAACAAGAGAATAAAAAAACAAAAAACAAGCCTATATGCCTGTTAAAGGGCATATAGGCTTACTTTTTTAACGAATAACGTCTTTTGTTTGCTTTAAGTGTTGTGGTAAATTTTTGCTTTAAAAAAAAGTCTTTTATTAAATAAGTGAGCAAACGACCAATAAAATACCTAAAAAGGCAAAGTTAAAGGCTGAAAACTGCAGTAAATATTTTTTAACGCTTTGCTCTGTTTGCGCTGAAAATTCCCTTAAGGTGATAAGGCTTGCAAGCGATGAAATTATCGTGCCAACGCCACCAACGTTTACGCCAAGCAAAAGGCTTTGGTAATTATTGGTAAACTGCGATAAAAGTATTGCCGACGGCACGTTGCTAATCACTTGGCAGGAAAGCGCGCTTAATATAAGCGTATTTTTTTCAAGCAGGCTGGAAAAAACCTTTTGTACGGCAGGTATCCTTGACATATTCCCCGAAAATATAAAGAAGAAAACAAAGGTTAGCAGTAAGCCGTAGTCAACGTTTTTTAAAGCCTTTCTATCAAGTATTAACAGGGCAACAAAAATAACTGCAAGGCCGATTAGATAATGCACTACTTTAAAAACAATGATTATCGAAAGCGCAAACAATACAAGATAAGCAATCGCCCTTTTTACGTTAAGCTTTACAGGTTCGTCGGGTAGTTCAAGCTTTTCGGGTTTAACAAAGATAAAACAGCAAAGGGTTATAAGCGCAACCGACGTTAAAAACGGCACTACCATTATCGACATAAATTCAAGCGTTGGTATGTTGAATTTAGTGTAAAGATAAAGATTTTGTGGGTTACCAAAGGGTGTTAGCATACCGCCAAGGTTTGCCGCGACGTTTTGCATAATAAAGGTAAACGCCATATACTTTTTCTTGTTTGTAGTAGTTAAAACAAAGTAACCAAGTGGCAAAAAGGTTAAAAGCGCCATATCGTTGGCAATTAGCATTGAGCCGATAAAGGTTATGTAAACAAGCGCCAAAATACTGCTTCTTGCCGTTTTAAAAATACTGACCACGCGCTGGGCGAGTACGTAGAAAAACCTTATGTTTTTAAGGGCGCACACAACTGCCAAAACGCAAAACAAACAGGTAAGCGTTTTATAGTCAAAGTAATTTAAATACTGCCTGTCAATAGGTACGAAAAAGCAGGTGATTATTGCAACCGTCATAGCAATAAGCATTACTGCGTTCTTTTTTATTAATTTAGTTATCTCGTGCCCGTGTGGTAAACGTAGCGCAGGGCGTTTTTTTACTGCTTGCATAACAACGTCTTTTTTTTAGTATATTAACGGCGCCTTATTTTTTGCCATCGGCTATAAATTCTATCAAAAAGGTTTTTTAGTGTCAACTTATTATTTCCACTTCTTATAATTTTATAAAAAAATTTTTGCCGTTGTGTGCAAAAATCAAAATTTAAAAAAATTTAAGCAGGGCTTTGCCCTGCTTTTTTTATGCCCGTGATCGAAAAGTGTCAGTAAAGGTTG
>JAZTYT010000202.1:0-5414 GCA_045637045.1 Christensenellaceae bacterium
TAATTATTCATCATTTTGCTAATGTCTATGCCAAAGCCACGCGTTGGATCGTTAATAAAAACGTGCGTGATTGCGCCGACTAATTTACCGTCTTGTAATATCGGACTACCACTCATTCCTTGTACGATGCCACCTGTGCAATTTATCAATTCTTTATCGGTAATTTTTACAACAAAGTTTCTATTTTGTTTTTCGTTATAATCAACTTTTGCAATAACAATATCAAATTCTTTGGGAGTTACACCGTCGATAGTCGTTACTATTTTAGCGTTACCAACTTGTGCTCTTCCAACTTCAACTAAACGCATTTTGCTCTTGTCAAAGCTATCGTAAACCTTACCTTTAATGCCAACGTATTTATTCTCGGTTATACACCCAACCGTCGTATCACTAACGAACATACCGCGCAATTCACCAGCCTTTCCGTGCTCGCCTTTTACAACACCAAAAATACCACAGGTGAATAAATCACCACCCGTTATTTCAATCAAGCGTTCGGTTTCGGTACAAATTGGATGACCAAGCGCCATAAAATTATTATCCTGGTCAACCTAGGTTATCGTACCAATTCCGTTTAATTTGTCACGCACAAATAAACCAAACTTATACTTCCCTGTTAAATCAAGCCTTGGTTTTATGTTTTTAATAATTTCTTCGCCGTTACGCTTTAGCTTAATTATTACTTCTTCGCCTTTGTTTTCCGTTAAAGCGTTTTCTATATCTTCAAAGCTGTTGGTTTGCTTTTTACCAATTGAAAGTAAAACGTCCCCTTTTTCAACGCCACATTCCTTGGCTGGCGATAATATACCGTCGCTGGTAATTACTTCAGTAAGCCCAATGATTTCAGCGCCACGCGTATTTATCGTAAAACCTGCGGCATAACCACCAACGTAAACCTTTTGGTCGGCAAAAACGGTTTTTACACCAAAAATAGAATTGCTTGATAACAAAATTGCCGTAAGAACGACCAAAATAAAGCTTAATATGAATTTTTTCTTAATAAATTTGACCATCATTACGCTTAATTTGAGCAGTCTTAAAAAAAATATGCTTAAAATCAGTTAATACATAATCTGGTAAAATAAGCATAAAGCACAAAAAAAAGAGCAAACTGTATTGCCCTTTTCCTTATCTTAATAAATATTATAACTTACTTTTGAAATTGTCTGCTTTAGATATCATTTCGCTTGCGTGTGATTTTGCAGCCAAGCTTTGGTCATTGCCCCCAACAAGTCGTAAAACTTCAGTTAGCTTACCGTCATTGTCTAATCGGTTTACGTACGTAATAGTTGACGTTTCATTTTCAACCTTTTTAATTAAGAACCCAACGTCAGCCATAGCAACGATTTGTGGTAAGTGGGAAATTGCAACGATTTGGCGTTGCTTTGATATTTTAGCAAAGTTTTGTGCAACAACCAATGCAGCGTCACCACTAATGCCAACGTCAATTTCGTCAAAAATAAAGGTTTGCGCTCCAAAACTGCCACCAGTAACGGCTTTAACTGCAAGCATAAGCCTTGAAAGCTCACCACCACTTATAACCTTATTCAAAGGTTTAAGTGGCTCACCACGGTTAGCTGAAAACATAAAGCAAACGTTGTCACGGCCTTTTGCCGATAAAACTTCGCCTTCAACAAGCGAAAACTCAACGGTAAACTGTGCGCTTGGCATAGCAAGCTCTTTAAGCTTTGCTGATAATCTATCACAAAGCCCGTTTGCAGTTTCCTTGCGTTTTAATGTTAATTTATCATATAAAGCGTCTAACTTTTTAAGTTCAGCCAAACGCTTTGCGTTTAATTTTTCAATTTGCGCCCAACTATCGTTTATAAACTCATATTCGTTTTTATAACCATCAAGCGTTGCCATAATATCTTCATAGCTTTTACCGTACTTGCGCTTTAAAGCGTTAATGCGGTCAAGCCTGTCTTCAATTACGTCAAGCTCGCTTAAAGAAAACTCTGTATCAAAGGAATCTTGTACGACTTGCGCGATATCCGAAACTTCATCAATAAGCTTATCAATGCGTACGCTTAAAGCTTCATATTCGTCGCCATAATTACTTAAGGCTGAAATTTTACGATAAACGTTGGATAAAAGGTCGCTTACACCGTTTTCACTTGTTAAAGCGTCAAGCGATTCACCGCAGTTTAGCGCAATTTTTTCAGCGTTTTGAAGCTTACGTTTGCGCGCCAACAATTCTTCAGTTTCGCCTTCCTTAAGGTTAGCGTTTTCAATTTCGTCAATCGCAAACTTGATATAGTCAAGCTTACGCTCACGCGCTTGCTCATCACCACCAAGGCTCTCAAGCTTTATGTCAATCGCTTTAATTTCCTGCAAAACTTCTGAAATTTCTTGGGTAATTGGTGCAATTTGTGAATTATTAAGCCCGTCAATTAGCAAAAGCTGATTAGCTTCCTTTAAAAGCAAGAAATGGTCGCTTTGACCGTGAAGGTCTATCAAATGCGAAGTTACGCGTTTAAGCATCGTTGCGCTAACCGTTTCGCCGTTAAGCTTAATGGTTGAGCGCCCGTCAAGGTTAAGCGTTCTTTTGATGATAACTTCATCATCGTATTCAACGTCTAAATCGTCAAAAATCTCTTTCATGCCCACAACGTTTGACACGTCAAAAGAACAGCTAACCGAACAATCGGTCTGGCCGTGGCAAATCATCGTTTTGTCTGCTTTTTGACCTAAAGCAAAGTTAAGTGAGTCCAATACTACCGACTTACCCGCACCTGTTTCACCGGATAAAACGTTTAAGCCCTTACCAAACTCAATCTCTGCTTCTCTAATTAAAGCAACGTTTTTAATCTTGAGATTTTTAAGCATTTTATTACAAAGTAATAACTAAATTATTATACTAATAAGGAATGTAAGCTTGTTGCAACTTGTTGTGCAGAATTGTTGTCAGTTGAAACAACTAAAACGGTATCGTCACCAGCCAAAGTACCTAAAATTTCAGGGATTTCTTGTGAGTCAATTGTTGCCGCCACTGCACTTGCGTTACCAGTCAAGGTTTTAACAACGATTAAGTTTTGAGCACAAGTAATAGAAATAACTGCAACCTTGAAAAGTTCTAAAAGTTTATTGGTGTCACCGTGCTTATCAAAAACGCGCGCATAACGGTATTTTTTAGACCTACCTGAAGTCTTAATAAGGCCTAATTCCTTAATATCGCGTGAAATCGTTGCCTGCGTAACCTTTAAGCCTTGAGCTTCAAGGATTTTAATAAGCTCTTCTTGGGTGTTAACTTCTATCTTTGTTACAATTTCAAGTAATTGTTGTTGTCTTTTTGATTTGTCCATAATATTTTAAATCTCCTGAAAACTGTTATTAGTCCATTTAATTAATTTTTCTGTTAATCTTGTAAAGAATTTGCCACTGTTATCACAAATTCTTACACGTTTGTCACTCTTTTTAAATACGATTTTCGTGTTTGGAGCTATATCCTGCTCAAGCACGCCGTCAATAAAAAGCGCGCATTCTTTTGATTGTGATAAAACCTTTACGGTCGCAACGCAATCAGTTGAATAAACGATTGGGCGCGAATGTAAGCTATGCGCGCAAATTGGCGCAGCCACAAAGGCTTTAACGTTTGGCGCCATAATAGGCCCGCCTGCTGAAATCGCATACGCAGTCGAACCCGTTGGCGTGCTTAAAATTAAGCCGTCGGCAACGTATTTATCAACGAATTCATCATCGATATATAAACTTAAATATACGCATTGGCTCAAAGGGTCTTTGACGTAGTTTTTGGTAATTACTGCGTCGTTAAGCGCATAAAAAGTTTTATCGCCGTACTCAATTTGCATAAAATTGCGTTCAACAAAGGTTAAATTGTTGGCAATTATGTCGTCAACGAGCTTTTCCAAGTTATCTTCTTCATAGCTCGTTAAAAAGCCAACGTTACCCGTGTTGATAGCGATAATCGGCTTTTCACCGTTAGCAATTTTTGAAGCGCGCAAAACGCTACCGTCACCACCGAATACAATCAAAAGGTCGATATCGTCGTAATTATCGCTTGGGTGTGGCTCTAATATATCGCGATATTCAATTTTACTTTTATCAAGCAATTTTTTTAGCCTGTCGTGGCACGCATAGGAGCGCGCGTTGCTTTCTCTGAAATAAAAACCTATCATACCAAGCCTTAAATTTTAGTTATTAGTTTACCACCTTAAGGTAAACCAAATATTCAATGTTTTTATCCTTCTTTATAGGCGCTTCGGTAAGTCCTAAAAAAGTGTAGTTAAGTTTTTGCGCGTAGTCGATAATATCCTTAACGACTAAATCTCTTGTCTTATCATCTTTTAAAATTCCGCCCTTGTTAAGCGCGTTTTTGCCACATTCAAACTGCGGTTTTATAAGCGCGACGATAAAGCCGTCTGTTAAAAGATTTTTAAGTGGTTCAAGCAAAAGCTTAAGCGAAATAAAACTACAGTCAACCACTACGCCGTCAAGCTTATCGGCAAAATCATCTTTGGTGATAAATCTTGCGTTACAATTATCTTTAACCACAACGCTCGGATTATTAGCAATCGACTTATCAAGCTGATTTTCACCAACGTCAACTGCGTAAACCTTTTTTGCGCCGTTTTGCAACAAGCAATCGGTAAACCCACCCGTCGAAGCGCCAATATCGGCAAAAATCAAGTCTTTAACGCATATTGAAAGGTCGTTGATTGCTTTTTCAAGCTTGTATCCACCGTTTGAAACGAACTTATGCTCTTTAGTCACCGTAACATTATCAAGCTCGATCACGTTTTGCGAAGCCTTACTACAAACCTTTCCGTTAACCAAAACGAAGCCTTTCTCAATAGCTTCCTGTGCCTTATTGCGCGTTTTAAAAAAATCAGCTTTAACTAAATATTGGTCAATACGCATAAAACACCTAATTAGAACGCTCGGTTATGTACTCAATAAAGCTGTTTGCGAACTTTAAATCACACATATTACTGCTTAAAGAAAGACATTTTTGCTTTTGAATACCAATCTCGCACTTTTTTGCTTGCGCTTCTTGTTCATCACCCGATAAAGCGTCAAGATAATCGTCGGTTAACTGAAACAATATACCAAATTCATTGGCAAACGACTCAAAATCTCTAATCTTGAAGTTATCGCAGTTGTTTAAGATTAACGGAACAACCAAGCTTGCCCTGAATAACGCGCTCGTTTTCATTGAATAAATTTTGCGCAAGGTATGTTCACAAGGCTTATCAGTTTCAAGCTCCAACGCCTGTCCGCCTAATAGCCCGTCAACGCCCATTGCGTCAGATATATATTTAATCGCCTTGATTGATTGCGCGTCGTTACACGCCGATAAGGCAGTTTGATAGGCTAAATTCAATAGCGCATCGCCGGTAAGCAAGGCTATACCCTGCCCATAAGAAGTCGGAGGCCAAGCGGTCTTAGGAAGA
>JAZTYT010000203.1:0-6702 GCA_045637045.1 Christensenellaceae bacterium
TGAAGTTTAAATAATAGTTTATCAATAACAACGCCTTATTTAGGCGCTTTTATAGCCAATCCATTGATATTGTGAATAAACGGGGAGCTGGTCTTCGTTAAACGCGCCCGCCCAGTTTTTGGCTGAATCGTCAACGTTCCATAAATTCATCATTATATTACCTGCAGTCGTTGGTATATCCTTTGTTGCGCGATAAACTGCGCGCCCGTCAACGTACCAGGTGATTGAGTCTTTTTGCCAGTCAAAGCCGTATTCGTGGAAGCTTTCCGACGCGTCAAAGCCGAGTATATAAACGTATTCGTGTCCGCCTTTGCCGTTCGTATAATAGTTGAACTGCACGCGCGTTGTGTCGTTGCCTAAAAACTCGATATCAATCTCGTCCCACGGCCAACCCGTGTAGGTGAAAAACGAAGAAATCACGCCCGAGCATTTTGCAGGCTTAAAGGAAACCGAATAGTAGCCGTAGGAGTATTTTTCACGGCTACGGTATTCAGCGCCTGCAAAGCCCGTTTGGGTTTGTGTGAGTAAAAGGGTAAGTAGTCCATCCTTGATACTTGCATTGCTTCTTGCAAAAGCACAGTTAAATGGACTGCCGTTGCCCCTGTCGTTACGCGCCCAAAAGTTTTCGGGTGCGGAATTGGTGAAAATTGCAATCTTGTCTTCATTGGGCGTAAGCCTTAAAGGGGCAGTTCCGTTAGGGGGAAGATTGCCCGTGCCTGTATTTGTTTTTCCACAGGCAGTAAGCAAGGTCAAAAGCGCAACTAATAGCACGCAGATTTTAAATTTAGACATAGCTTATAGTGTTATTCCTTGTTTTCACGCATTTCGTCAACTGCGCTTTCCGTTTCAGCAATGGCTTCTTGCAAGGCTGCGACGGCTTCTTGCAGGGAAGCAACGGTTTCTTCTAAATTATCAACCGATTCCTGCGTGTTTTCTATAACCTTATCAAAAGCTTCAGCGGTTTCTTGGGCGGCGGTTACGGCTTCTTCAACGCCTGCGCCCGATTTTTCAGGCTGGTTTTTGTTGTCGTTAAAAACAATCTTGTTTACGATAAAGAAAACAACCATTGAAATACCACCGTTTAAAATGATGGTCATAATATTGTAAACCCAAGGCTTAACAAAGTTACCTGCTACGGCTGCCCAAACGCAGTTGATTGAATTCACAACGAAGGTAACAATGCAAAAGGCGAGTAAATACCATGCGCCCTGATAATAAATGTTGCCGTTACTTCGGAAAACGTATTTTCTTTGGATAAAGAAGTTTATAACTTCACCAACGACCATAGCAATCATATAGGCCGTAAAATAGGAAACACCGCCTTGCTCTGCGCCGTAGCCGATTACGTACCACTTAAATTCAATGCCAAACAGGGTAACGTCAATACCGGGGAAGCCGAAATCACGATTGCCTAAAAAGGCAAATGCATTAGGCAAAAAGGTTAAAAGCAAGTACTTAAAGATTGTAATAAGGTTGCTTACGATAAGAAAAAGCCCACCTTCACGCACCCAAACGGAAAGTTTTGGGTGTTTAGCTTCATAATTTCGCCAAAGCTGTTTTAGTTTGTTCATTTTGCGCACCTAACGTATCCAAATAAATGTAAATATATATTAAAAAAATAATAACATAAATTAGGTAGAAAGGGAATACTTTTTGCAAAAAAATAACTCGACTTTTTCAGATTGGTATAAAATTTGTAAAAATTCAGTAAAAAAGGCCTTAAAAACGCATTTTTATACAAGAAACTGCCAACTTTTTCTATAAAGAAAAAAAGACGCACTAAAAGACGTCTTTAAATAAGGGCGCTTTACTTAATTCAAAGCGCTTGCTAAAAAGGGAAATCTTCAAGACAAACGTCGGTTATTTTTCCGTTTTGGGCTTTTATTTTTACAAAACGGCAGGTGTCGTTTATTAGTAAAAAGTTGTCGCTATGCTCCTTTAAAAGGGGTGGTAAAAACAAATTAAACTTGCCTAAAAACTCGCCAATTAAGTTGCTATCCTTTAAAAGTTCGTCGCACAAAAAGTGGCGATAATCGACACATAGCTTGACTTCTTCTAAAAAAGCAAGGGGTAAAACGTCGTCTAAAGGGCTTGTTTTATACTCGCTTTTAAAGCTTTCGTTATCAACGTAAAAGCCACCGTCAAAGCCGTAAACGGTGGTTTTAACGTGCTTTGCTATGCCCTTGTAAATTTTAGTGGTTACAAGCTGGTTGTCGGTTGAAACGCCGTCGCATAGGTCTGAAAGTAACACGCTTGTATCGTACCCGTTTATTATTGCAAAAAAGCAAAGCTTGTTTATGGCTTTTATTATGAACACGTTACTGCCCAAATTATAAAGCTCAATTTTGTTAGGGACAAAGGGTAGCTCTAACGTCGTGCTTTGGTTGTAGCCGTCAATTTTAAGATACGCCCCGCCTTGCTGATAGCAGGTTACAAAGCACTCTATTTGCGCACAAACAATGCTTTGCTTATCTATTATTTTATAGGGTAAATTATGGGTCTTTACAAGCTTGGGTAAAGCTAAAAAACCCTTGTATAGGTCGATTATCGCTATATTTTTATAAAATTTATCATCAAAATACACTATTGACGGCTCAAAGCTTAAGCCGTAATCATAGCGTGCGTAAATGCCTTTAGTGCCATTATGGTACAAAGGGTTTTGTTCAATGGTGGTGGGCGCAAACTGGTTTGATGATAAAAGCGCTTTTATTGGCGAATAAAAATAGATATCCATACCACAATATATTTAAAAACGTGAAAAAGTATGTTTGAAATAATTTTTACCTGTCAACAATTTAATCATCAACGAAAATAAAGGTGGTTATTTTATGAAAGGTTTTACGGTTAGTCAAACGCAAACGCTTATGGTTGAGTGTTTAGATGCCCTTGAAAGGGGCTCAAGCTTGCAATCGGTTTTTACGCGCAACGCTATAAAGACCAAGCGTTCAAGGGGTACGGTGCGCAATCACTATTACCAAACGCTTAAGGATATTGAAAGGGGTGCGTTTAAGGGGGAGCTTCCACAGGGTGTTGAAAAGCTTAAAGCAAAACGCCCCGTAGCTTTTACTAACGACGATGCGGAAAAGCTATTTGAAAGCATACAAAGCGCTAAAAGTCAAGGCAAGTCGGTCAGACAGGCAATACTCGATATGTCAAACGGCGACGGCAAGCTTGCCTTACGCTATCAAAACAAATACAGGAGTATGCTTAAACGTCAGGAAAAATCCAATTTTGAAAAGATAAACCTGCAAAGTGAAGATTTCAAGTATTTTAACAAGCTTTCAACCGAGATTGACGCATTAGTTGAGCGCATCAAGGATAAATACGCAAAGGAGTGTGTTAAGCTAAAGGAAGAAAACCTGCGTTTAGAAAAGCAGATTAAAAAACTGCAAAAAAGCAACGCGCAAAGTCAGGTGGCAAGCTTTTTTGCCGATGAAAAGGAAAGCACTAATAATCAATAAACGAAAAAACGGTCTAAAAGCAGGCCGTTTTTGCTTTTTAGTGAATAACGGCGCGTACGCTTGCATAAATTAACGTAAAGGGTATAATTATGGCTGAACATTTTGCGTGTGTGAAAAACGGTGGGGCAAGCGTTTCTGCCGTCAGCGTGGTGGAAGGCTTTTCCGATAAGGAAATCAAACTGCGCTTAAACGGTGACACAAGGCTGGTTTTAAGCGGAAACGGACTAAAAATTACCGATTTTTCAACAAAAACCGGTGAGCTTTGCGTGATAGGGCAGGTTTTGGGGCTTAAATACCTTAAAAAAGATGAAAAACTAATTAAAAGGTTGTTTAGGTAATGTTTGCAAGCAAGCATCAATTTTTATATGCGTTAATTATGTTGGTCGGTGGGTTTACGTTTGGCATTCCCACCGATTTTTTAACCTGCTTTAAATATTCAAAACGCAAAATTTTGGCAATTTGTGGCAACGTAACACATTTTACGTGGCTGTTTTTATGTTACATTTGTCTTAAAAGCCATATAGGTATGCCCGACGTTTTAATCTATATGCCAATAAGTTTTCTTATTGGCAGCTTTTTAGAGAGGAAAATTTTATCTAAAACAGTTGCGTTTTTTATGCAATGCATATATAATATTACTAATAAACAAGTAATTAAACTGCGCAATTTTGTTTCGCGCTTAAACTTAAGGAGAAAATATGCCGGAAAACAAAATGAGAAACGTGATAGTAGCGTCGGTGGTGACTGGGATTCTACTATTGTTTATACTATTAAGCGTAATGGTTTTTCAAATGATAAGCATAAAAAACGAGCAACGCAAAATCAACGCTTTAGAAGAACAAATAGTTGCGCTTCAACAAGAGATTGACCAAACCGAAGACAAAATCGTGCATTGGACTGGTAAGTTTAAGATTGAAGAGCGCGCAAGAGAGCTTGGCTGGATTTACGAAAAAGACAAATGATTGCAATTATTGATATAGGCTCTAATTCCGTTCGATTGGCGATATTTTCGGACGGAAATATTATTTTTAGAGATAAAATTACGGCAAGGCTCGGTCAAGGCTTTTATCAAACGGGTGAGATAACCCAAGAAGCTTTAAACCGAAACGTTAAAGCCGTTTGCACGCTTTTAGACCTTGCCAAACTTAAGGGCGTTAGTGAAAATAACGTTTACCTTTTTGCAACGGCAACGGTAAGGGATGCGAAAAACGGCAAGGCATTTTGTGACCAAATTTATGCGATAACCGGCTTATTGGTGGACATTTTGTCTGAAACCGAAGAAGCTAAATGCGCGCTATTAGGCGCGTTGGGCGATAAAAACGGCGCAGTTGTTGATTTAGGTGGCGGTTCGATTGAACTTATCAGTTCAAGCCGTGGCGCAGTTGATTTTAGCCACAGTATAAATATGGGCGTGGTTAAGATTACCGATATGTTCGGTTGCGATAAGCTTAAAACCCAAGCATACGTTAAGGAAAGATTATTTGAGTACGGAAACGTAAAAATTGATAGCTTAATCGGGGTTGGTGGTAGCGCAACCTGTTGCGCCTTCATTTTAAGTGGTGACAAAGATTACGATATTAACAAAAATCACGGCAGGCTTATTGAAAAGCAAAAGCTTTTTGCTTTGGTGGACAAGCTTTACGGTATGACGGCAAGCGAGCGTTCAAAAGAGTACAACGTAAGCCCCAAGCGTGCCGAAACCATTCACGCTGGCGCGTTGGTGCTTGCTCTATTACTTGATTATTTAGGGCTTGAAAGCTTAACCGTGAGCGAAAGGGATAATTTAGACGGATATTATTCGTTAAAGGTGGTAAATAGTGAAACGTAAAGGATTATTAGTGACAATCATAGCAGGTACGTTATGCTTGCTTGCTTGTTTTTTGGCTTATTATCGCACGATAATGGTGAGCACTGACAAAGGCTATATCCTGCACTTAAAAACGGCAGGCTGTCTTGTCGGGGGCTTAATTGCAGGGTATTTAGTACATAACGTTTTGCACGAATTAGGTCACGCTTTGTTTGCAAGGCTTTCAGGGGCAAGGGTTTTTGAAATTGCCTTTTGGGGCTTAAGGTTTTCAAAAGGAAAGATTAGGTTTGAAAAATCAAGCACATACGCTGGGTGGACTTCCTTCGTTCCGCTATCCCCACAAAACACGGTTAAAGCAACTTCATTTTCCCTAATAGGTGGTTTTGTTGGCAGTTTAGCGGTACTAATTATCATCTTTGTTGGCTTTTTCGTAACCGACGTGTATCTTGATTATTACGTCGCGCTTATTTGGGTTGGGGCTTTAATTTCAACCATTTATATGATTGCGGTAAACTTTTTATCTTCAGCGCCCGGTACTGACGGGCGAATGCTGGGCGTTGGTGGACGCACTATGCCAAACGATTATTTGTCCAAGCTGGTCACTTTAGAATATCAATCGCACTTGTTAAACGGCAGGTCGTTAAACGACGTTGAGTCTTTAACCTTTGACTGTGGTATTGAAAACAGAAACGTCACGCACGAAGACGTTTTATTGTGCTTGGAAAGATGTGAAACCGAGCGTGCAAAAGAACTCATCGAACGCGCCTTGAAACAAGAAGAATTGGCCGATAACGAGCATATAGCCTTACTTTTGGAGTGGTTCTTTATTTGTTGTATCGAAAATAACACTGAAAACGTTAAACGTTTATTACCCCAAATAGAAGGTCTTTTGTTAATGCCTACAAGCGAGCCCTTGATTTTGAGATGCGCAGTATTTTATCGCAGGTTAAACGGAGAAACTGCCTGGGCTGAAGCGCTTGAAAAAACCTACTTTAAGGCGTGCGAAAATTATCCTTTACCAGGCCTTGGTAAAACCGAGCGAATGATTTTTTTCAAATATAGCAACTTACAACAAGAATAATAGACCTTAAAAACCCATGTTAGAAATAACATGGTTTTTTATTTTTGCTTAAATTTAAGAAAATTTTACTAAAAATGCTTTACTAATTCCTTCCTTTATTATATAATATAATAACTTATATAGTTATAAAATAAATGCGTGGCGCGCGTGCGTACGTGTGTGCAAGGCTTGGTTATAGCTTTAAGTGATTAAAAACAACAAAAACACCTTTGCTAAAAGGGTTATGGCAAAGGGCCTTAAAAACAATAAAGGGGAATTTTTATGTCAACTGATAACAAAATTCAAGCAAACTACGGCGAAGGTCAGATTCAGGTTTTAGAAGGGTTAGATCCCGTTAGAAAAAGACCTGGTAT
>JAZTYT010000204.1:0-2303 GCA_045637045.1 Christensenellaceae bacterium
CGCGCGCCTTCGTCGCCTTCGGACATACGCTTTGCAAGTTCAACTTCTTCTTCAATAGATAAAAGCGGAACTTTACCGATGTCTTTTAGGTACATTTTAACAGGGTCATCCATACTGATTTCTTTAATCAGCTGGTCGTAAAGATTTTGCTCCTGAACGATTTCGTCAACGACCTGAATACCACCTTCTTCAATGGTAGCGCACATCGTTTCCATTTGCTGGTCGGTCATTTCAATCTTTTCAAGACGGTCGCATAAAGCGCTCATCGTGATCGTACCACGTTTTTTATAGTCGGTTATAATTTCATTTGCAATTTCGGCAAGCTGAACGTCAGTTACTATCATTTTTTATCCTCCGTTTTAAGTTCGTGAAGTCTTTTTATCTTTTTTTGTATCTTGCTTATGGTCATAAGCTGTTCTTTTATATCAATTTGGGTTTTGCAGTATTCTTCCAAATACTTAACGTCGCTTGTAAGCTGATTGATTTCAATTTGCTTTAAGCAGTCGGCATAATATCTATCGTAACCGTTTGGGCAAACGATTTTATCGCACTCGCAAATAACGCTGTTAAGCTCGTCAAAATAGTCTTCGCCAAGCTTTTGCGATAACACGCTAGGGCCTATAATCGAGCCTGCTTCGTTACTTGCAATTATGCACTCTGCGATGTCTTTACGTAAATTTGAAGCAAAGTCAAGCCCTAAAATGTCTTCTACGTGCGCGTAATCCTTATCTAATAAAATGCTTGAAAGCACGAACCTTTCAGCCTGTAAAACTGCGCCGTTTTCTTCGCTTTCTTGCTCAATATCGGTTGGAATTTGCGCGATAATCGGCTTATTGACCGACTTTTGCTTTTCTTTATCCAAATCGCGCTTTAAAGATTCATACGAAATATTACTGATTTGGCTTAACTTTTTCAAAAGCTCTTCACGTTCAAATTCGTGCTGACTTTCACCAACCACTCTTAAAGCGTTTTCTAAAAACTTGCGACGGGAAGTCGGATCTTTTAAGTCAAAGGCTTTTGTTAAATATTGCAACTTATAGTCGATAAGCGGTAATGCGTTAAGCGTAAGTTCAAGGTACTTTTCAGCGCCGTATTTTTTAACGTATTCGTCAGGGTCAAGGTTTTCAGGCAAAGCAATTACCTTTACGGTAAGCCCAGCGTCCTTTAAAATTTCCATACCCCTAAAGGTCGCCTTTTGCCCTGCGGCGTCACCGTCGTAGCTAACGATAACGGTATCGGTGTATCTTAAAAGCAATCTTGCCTGCTCCACCGTGAGCGAAGTGCCCATCGACGCAACTACGTTTTTAATGCCTTGCGCATGGAGTGCAATTACGTCCATATACCCTTCAACCATAATGATGTTGGCAAGCGTACCCTTTTCGCGCTTAAGCTTTTTAATGTTGTTGATGTTAAATAAGGTTCGGTTTTTAACGAAAACGCTTGTTTCACGCGTGTTTTTGTACTTTGCAAAGTCGGTTTTTTCAATAACCCTGCCACCAAACGCCAAAACGTTGTTAAAGCTGTCGATAATAGGCGTAACCAAGCGCTTTGCTTCAAAATCCGTGTATTCGTCGTTATCCTTATTATAACTAACCACGCCCGAAGCAAGCATATCTTCGTATTTATAGCCCTTTTCGGCAAGGTATTTAGGCAGGTCGTGATAATTAAGCGAACAACCTATCCCAAACGCCCTTAAGGTCTCCCTTGTAAAGCCACGCTGTGTAACGTAATCAATATAAGGCGCTCCACCTTCACTATACAGGTTATTAACGTAAAATTTAGCAGCATCCTTTAAAATAGCAAGACGGGTTGCCTTGTTTTGCGCGTTTCTTTCGATGCGTTGCTCGTCTTCAGGGTCGTAGCCCGGCATTTCCATATTGGCGCGATTACACAAAAATCTGATTGCTTCAATATAGGTCAGGCTTTCGACTTCCATAATGAACTTAATTACGTCGCCCCCACGCTGACAACCAAAGCACTTGTAAAACTGCCCTGCTTGGTTAACGCAAAAGGACGGCGTTTTTTCCATATGGCCAGGAAGCGGACAGCGTGCCCAATAAGCACCGCCACGACGCTCCAAGCTACAGTACGCCGAAATAACGTCAACGATTTCGTTTCTGCTTTTTAGTTCTTCAATAAATTTTTGGTCTATCATTATTATATAACTTAATTATTCAGCGACCGCATAGCCATCGCCAAACACCCTTAATTTGCCTTTTTTATGCCGTAAAAAAATAACCTTACAATATATTATACAATTTATTTTCTCATTTTCCTTTTTTTTAGCCAAAAAAAGTTATAAT
>JAZTYT010000205.1:0-2002 GCA_045637045.1 Christensenellaceae bacterium
GCAAGAGATATGCAGGATACTTTCTATATTACCGAAAGTATTTTATTGCGCACTCACACGTCACCAGGACAGGTGCACGTAATGACGTCAACACAGCCACCTATTAAGGTTATGTGTCCGGGTAGGGTATATCGTTCTGACGACGATGCAACTCACTCGCCAATCTTCCACCAAATTGAAGGTTTGGTAGTTGACAAAAATATTTCCCTTTGTGACCTTAAGGGCTCGCTTGAAGAAATATTAAAGCACGTTTTCGGTCCACAAATTAAAACGCGTTTGCGTCCATCTTACTTCCCATTTACCGAGCCAAGCGTTGAAATTGACGTTTCTTGCTTCGAATGTGGTGGCAAGGGCTGTAAGCTTTGCAAGGGCACGGGCTGGATTGAAGTTTTAGGCGCAGGTATGGTTAATAAAAACGTTTTACAAAACTGTGGTATTGACCCTGAAGTTTACACAGGCTATGCTTTTGGTATCGGCCTTGAAAGAATTGCTATGCTTAAGTATCATATTCCTGATATCAGGATGTTCTTTGATAACGACTTAAGATTTGTAAAACAGTTTAAATAAGGTGGGGTTTAGATATGAGAGTTCCTTTAAGTTGGTTAAATGAATACGTTGATATTTCTTCAGTATCTGTTCAAGAGCTTCAAGAAAAATTATTTTCTTGTGGTTTTGAAGTTGAAGAAGTTATCGAAGTTAATAAATCAGTTAAGAAAATCGTTACCTGCAAGGTTTTAGAAAAGTCACGTCACCCTGAAGCTGACAAGCTTTTTGTGTGCAAGGTTGACGCTGGCGAATACGGCGTTTTACAAATCGTAACCAATGCAGTTAACGTTCAAGTTGGCAATATCGTTCCGGTTGCTGTAAACGGCGCGGTTTTGGCTGACGGCACTACCATTAAAAATGGTAAATTACGTGGCGTAGAATCGTTTGGTATGTTCTGTGGCGGTGAAGAAATCGGTATTACCGATGAATATTACGACGGCGCTTCGGGTGATTCGGTTTTAATTTTCCACGATAACTTTGAGCTTGGTAAAGAAGTTAGCGAGCTTTTAGATATCAAAGACGTTGTTTTTGACGTTACAATCACAGCAAACAGGCCTGATTGTCAAAGTATTTTAGGTATCGCAAGAGAAGTTTCTGCGCTTTTAAGCAAACCGCTTAAAATGCCTGAAACCAATTACGCAGTAAGCAACGTAAACACTATAGACAAGGTTGACGTTAGGGTTTTGGATACCGAGCTTTGCCCACGCTATATGGCTGCATACGTTAGCGATATCAAGATTGAGCCGTCTCCAAAGTGGATGCAAAGACGCCTTGCTCTTATGGGCATTCGCGCAATAAATAACGTAGTCGATATCACTAACTACGTTCTCAACGAAATCGGTCAACCAATGCACGCTTTCGATTATAGAGAGTTAAGTGGTGGCGAAATTGTCGTTAGACGCGCTAATAACGGTGAAAAAATCATTACCTTAGATGAAAAAGAATTTACTTTAGACGATTCAGTTTTGGTTATCTGCGACGAGTCTAAACCAAGCGCGCTTGCAGGCATTATGGGTGGTTTAGGCAGTGGCATTAAAGATGACACCCAAAATATCGTTTTTGAATCTGCTAAATTCAAACGTGATAATATACGTAAGACTTCAAAGAGCTTAAATCAACGCTCTGATTCTTCTGCACGCTTTGAAAAGGGCGTTGACGCGTATTCGGCAGAGCTTGGTATGAAACGCGCGCTTTCGCTTATCGATAGCCTTGGCGCAGGTAAGGTTTCAGCAACGCTTATCGATAGAAACACGGTATCCCTTGAACGAAAGGTTATTACTTGTTCACTTGCTAAAATTAACGGTTTATTGGGTATAGTTGTACCACAAGAAACGGTTGTTGGCATTTTACAAAATTTAGATTTTGAGTGCAAGGTTGAAGGCGATACGTTAACCGTTACCGTTCCACTTTACCGTGACGACGTTGAAGGCTATGCTGATTTAGCTGAAGAAATTAT
>JAZTYT010000206.1:0-2848 GCA_045637045.1 Christensenellaceae bacterium
AAGGTAAAGTGGTTTACGCCTATAACGTTTGTGTAAATTTGGCTTTTGTCGCGTTCAATAACCTCGGCAAGAAGGTCTTGGGTATAGAAAACCTCGTGACAGCACCCGTAAGCCTTAATCGCCGGGAACACCCTATACAAGGTTCTGACGCATACCGCCATTGGGTTGGTATAATTTATAACCCACGCATCGGGGCAGCATTTTTCTATCTTTTTGGCAAAATGCTCATACATAGGAACAACCCTTAAAGCCCTGATAATACCACCCGGGCCGGTAGTATCACCCACCGATTGGTAAATACCGAATTCTTCAGGCGTATGCACGTCGCTTTGCATTTCATCAAAGGTGGCTGGCAGAATTGAAAGGATAACAAAGTCTGCACCCGTTAAAGCGTCTTCGATATCGTCGCAAACGGTATATTTCCACTTGCCCACAATATCTTCCCTTTGGCTTAAATTATTGCCAATCGTTTGGTTGACTAAAGCGGCTTCTTTATCGATATCATAAAGCTTAACAACACCCGATAAACAAGGCTCTTTAGCAAGGTCAGTCATAAGTGTGTGTGCCCACGCGCGTGAGCCGCCGCCAACGTATGCAATTTTAAGGTTTTTTGCGTCCATAATTACACCTTTCAATAATATTCAATAACGGGCTTATAGGCCGATTTTTAGCTGAAATTAAATGTAAACGGGCTGTCGCAAGAAACTAACCGCAACAGCCCCTAACTTTTAATCAATAGTTTAACCAATTTCAGCAGGAATTTGCCAGTCGGTTGGTATATAAGTTAAAACAAGGTCAAATAACGAACCGATCTTGAATTCGCCAAAAATATCCTTCATCAAAGCGTCGTAAGCTTCTGGGTCAGGCATCAAAGCAAACTTATAGTTGTACAGGTTGTAAATGTCTTCCTGCGTGATAATAAGCGTATCACCAAACAACGATTTAAAGTTTATCAACTCGCCTGCAGGTATTTTTTCAACCAAATAACCTAAAACCACGATTTCAAAGAAATCCTTTGGCGTCATACCCGATAAAATACCGCCACCGTTGCCGTTTATCATACCTAAAACTTGTTCAAAGGTAAAGCCGAATTCGGTTTTAAGGAAGTCGTCAATAGGCTCTTTATAATCGCTATAGATTGCTTCTAAAACGGTTGTTAGCACGGTTTTAAAGTTACCTGTTGCTTCATAGCTTTCAATCGCAGCTTCAATATAAGGCTGAATTACTGCCTTAATGCCTTCATAGGTCTTGCCGTATTTTTCTAAAAGCGCGTCGATAGTTTGTTTGTTTGCCGTATAGAAGTCATCAATGAACGCGCCAGCCGCCTTAATTGCAGATTGGGTTTGAACGTATAAATCAACGTAAAGATTAAACCTTTCTTCAAGTTCAGCAAGCGTTTCGCCAGTAAACTTAATTACAACTTGGTCGATTTCTTGACCGTTTATTTCAACAAAGCCGTCGTAAGCACCCTTTAAAAGCGCAAGCTCGGTTTCGTAATCTTGTAAAAACGCGTCAAGATCAACGCCTAAAATACTGTCGTTTACACCGTAAATTAGGTAAGTGTTAACGTCAAACTGGGCTAATAATTCGTCAAGCTCTTCCAAGGTGGTGCTGAAGAATTCTCTGTTTGCCTGCAAATAAGCCGTGTAATCCTTTTCCCAGCCAGCAAGGGCAACGTAAGATTCAAACAATACCTTAAGGTTAAGATAGCCTGCTTTATTTAAGATGAATTCCCTACCCGTGCCGTCAATCATAGCAACGAGATATTCGCTTAAGCTTAACCCGTGTAAGCCTGCAATATATGCCGGGTGGCTTGGGTTGATGCCTACGCTATCGGCAATCGTTAAGCCCTGATAGGTTGAACCGATAAAGGCTTTAAGCGTTTGTAAATCACCTTTAGTTAATTCTAAAATTTGGTTAAAGGTTACGCTTGCAGTTGCGCTTAAAAGCTTGTTTTGTGTTAGGTCAACGCCCGTTAAGGATATAATATCCTTAATCTTAAGGTCGCCAAAGACGTCGCGTACGACTTCAGCGCGTTCGGTAGAAGTGCCGTCAATTAAGGTTACAAGGTGGTTAAGCGTAACGTTAAGCAAGCTGTCGGCAATCGGTGAAGCCTTAACAATCATACCGATTATCGCGTCGATATCCATTGTGCTTGAGCTTTCACCCGTGTAATCAAAGAATATGTAAGCAAGCGTTTTGTTGCCGTAAACTGCAAGGTTTAAATCAAGCTCGCCAGTGCCGTCAATCTTGTAATTTAAAACCTGATTCAAAAGCTCGTTGGTTCTTACGTTTGAAGATTTAACGTACCAGTTTCCGTCAACGCCGTAATAGTAGATAAGATCGCCTAAAATAACGTTAAGGTCAACACCTGCCAGCATATCGCTGTCTTCAGCGGCTTCTATTGCAAGGTCTATAACCTGCGAATAAATATCGCCTATCATATAGCCTTCAAAAAGCTTATCAACGGCCTTGTGGTAATCACTTTCAGGGTCGTCATAGCCAACTATAAGGTCGTAAGTTGGGATTTGGGCATAGCCCAAAACGATTTTTAGCAAGCTGTATTTACTTCTGTCAGCCTTTTGCACCGTACCGTCTGGGTTATCTGGCGACGGATTATCGCCACCGTTATTGCCCGTGCTGTCGCCTGTGCTTTGAGAAACGCCAGGGCCCGTGCTATCGCCGTTTCCTGGTTTATCTTTATTTGCTGAAGCTATGCCAAGCCATACCCCTGCGATGGTTGCCACGGCCAAAACTGACGAAAGGATAATTATAAGGACCTTTTTGCTCATTGCTGTCTCCTTTAAAGTGATTCTATGTTAAGAGTAATATTTTATTTTGCAAGTTT
>JAZTYT010000207.1:0-7525 GCA_045637045.1 Christensenellaceae bacterium
AAGTAGATAGCGGTAAAAAGGATATGGCCCAAGGTAAAATCTCAATCAACTTTGCTTGGTCGGGCGACGCCGTTTACACTATGGACGTTGCCGAAGACTCAGGCACTTACTTAAATTACTCAATCCCTGAAGAAGGCAGTAACATCTTCTTTGACGGCTGGGCAATGCCAAAGGGCGCTAATACCGAGCTTGCGCAAGCATTTATCAACTTCCTTTCTACGCCTTATGCGGGCTGTATGAATATGAACTATATCGGGTACACTTCGTCAATCGCAGGTCAAGATATGTTCGCAAACGCAGTTGATTGGTACGGTACTTACGTGCTTGTAAGGGCTGACGGGCAAGACGAAGACGCAATTTTATTGGACGGCCAATATTATTACGAAGAGTATTTTGGAGATTTAGACCAAGCAACGCGCCTTTCAATGCAAAATAGCGACGGCACTTATAACCTTATTTATCCCGTTTATGACGAGGAATATAACGTTATCGGCAAGGAGCAGGCTGATTCGGTTGAGCTTTACCAAACCGATTTATCCTACTTTTTTAACACCGTTGATAAAGCCCACGCTGATTACGATGCCGAGTCTTATATTTTATGGACGGATGAAATAAACCGTCAAGCAACCACCCAATACCCAAGCGAAGATATGATCGCGCGTTGCACGGTTATGAAGTGTTTTTCAGACGATGAAATTCGTGAGCTTAATAATATGTGGGAAACTGCTAAAGTTGGCGACGTTTCGCTTGTTAAAATCTTCATTGCTTTGGGCATAATTATCGTTTTAATAGTTGTGGCTATTGTTCTTATTAAGCTTTATCAAAAGGACTTAATTAAGTTGTCTTTTGGCTATAAAAACTTAAAGTTTATATCGTCAAGGGAAGAAACTAAATAACTAAAAATGCCCGTATAGGTCGATTTTTAAAGAAATTTAGTTAATTTTTGTTTATAAAGACTAAATATGCACTCACGTTTTTTATTCGGGGTGCATATTTTTTTATTTTGCGTTAAAATCCTTGCCAATAACTAAAAAATGATATAAAATAAAATTGTATTGTGCAACTTGCACTAAAAACTATTTAAGGTGAGTTATGAACGAAAACAGATTAAACGCCGTTGTAAATTACGTGCGCGCAAAGACGGGCATTGAAATTTCTATTTGCCGTTTTGAAAAGGGCTTTAGGGCTGACTTTGACGAAAGGGAAGCAAAAAAGGTTTTACAAGAAGTCGGTGCTGACGGCATTTTTATTGATAAAAACGTCGATAAAACTTACTTCAAATTTAAGTATGGCCAAGAAAATTTCTTGGCAAGGCTTGAAGGCGCAAACAAGGCCACAAAAAATTACGCTTTCTTTATCAAGTCGCTTATCGACAGCTTTTATCTTGCTGACGATGGCTTAAACGAGGATGAAAAGCTACGCAGAATTTTACTGGGCGAATTCAATGAAGAAAAAACGCTTATCTATATTGCTGAAAACAATATACCCGATACGCGCTATCTCGTTATGCTTTTCAAAAACGTGCTTGGTAAGGGTAAGGATATAGTTGAGTACCTTGCAAAAAACAAGCTTGACTTGGCTGACAGGGTTTTGTTGGGAGCGCAAGACGTGGTTATTTACGTTAAGTCGTTAAGGGCTGATACCGTTGACCAGCAAAGCGATAGGATTGCAAACGGTTTAATACGTGAAATTTCTAAAGGCGTTGGCGTTCAGGTTGTCGCTGGCGTTGGTAATATTTGTTCAAGCTTTACCAAGATAAATATCTCTTACGAGCAAGCGCTTGGCGCATTAAGCGTTAGCACCTTCCGTAATCACGGCAAAACGATTGCAACTTTTGCCGATTATATGCAAATTTGGCTGTTAAAGCAGGTGGATAACGAAACGCTTAAAAACTATTACAACGAAATTTTATCCGACGAAGCCAAGGCGCTTTTAGGCGATGACGATATGGTTGAAACTGCCGAGGTGTTCTTTGATAACGACCTTAATATCAGCGAAGCTTCGCGTTCAATGTATATGCATCGCAACACGCTGATGTACCGCCTTGATAAGATTGAAAGCATTTGCAATCTCAATATTAAAAAGTTTTCAGACGCTTCTATGTTTAGAATGCTTGCAATTATCAGAAAATTAATATAGTGATAATTATGGAAAACAAGAACCAAACAAAATTGATTAAAAAAATCCTGATCATTGCTTGCGCAGTTATTGTGTGCGCAAGTATGTTTTTGGGTGGATTTATCGCAGGTAAAAGTTCGTTAAGCAAGGAAATCGATTCGCTTAAATACGTGCTTGATATTTACCATAAATATTATTATGAAGAATCCGACGACGTTTTAGGGCTTATAAGCGACGCGCTTTTCGACCAGTATTCAACCTATTATACGGCTGAAGAATACGCGTTGATTAAGCAAAGCGCTCAAGGTAAGCACGAGGGCTTTGGCGTTTCCTTTTTAAACGGCTCAAACGTAATCTACCAAGTCAAAGGTAATTCTCCGGCCTTTAAGGCAGGCATAAAAAAGGACGGCGCTATAACAGGCATCCGTCAAAGTGGGCAAGGTGATTTCGTTTTGATTGAAACTTACGAAAATTTAACAGAAGAAATTTCAAAAATTTCATCCTACGTGGACGTTGATTTACGCATCGACTATAACGGTACGGAAAGTGTCTATACCCTTCAAAAACAGGCTTATACCGAGACTTTTGTCTTTTATTACGATAATACGGGCGAGTACACGTTCAATGATTTAACAGGCGAAATGGCTTTTGCACGTTATGGTGATAATACCGAATATCCACTCGATAAAACTGACGTTGCAGTAATTAAATATACGGGCTTTTCAGGTACGCAAAGAGGGATTTTAGGTAGCGCAGGTCAGTTTGCGTCAGCGCTTAAAAAGTTTAAGGAAGACGGCAAAAAGCATTTAATAATTGATATTAGAAACAACGGTGGTGGGTATATGAATATACTTTGCCAAATTGCTTCACACCTTATCGAAGGCGAGAACGGACAGAAAAAGCTCGTAACCGTTGCCGTGGATAAATACGGCACTCGTGATGAGTTTTTAAGCGATAAAATCACCTATAACGACTACGGCTTTGAAAGTATCGTTTTCCTTGCAAACGACGGCTCTGCTTCGGCTTCGGAAGCCTTAATGGGCGCAGTTTTAGATTACGATACAAAGGGTATAGTTTCGGTGGTTTTAGAAGGTAATAACGGTGTCTATAAGAGCTACGGCAAGGGCATTATGCAATCAACCTTTGAAAGACCTTTTACGGGCGAAGCCGTAAAGGTTACCACGGCAAAAATTTATTGGCCCGTGTCAAACGTTTGTATTCACGGCGTTGGCTTAACTCCCGATATGACAGGCTATAAAGTTTATGCTGAAACAAGTAAAAACAGCGCCTTTTATGACGCTTTAAACATAATTTTTAAGAATTAAAATAAGCGTTTAAGCTATATAAAATTTCATCGTTATCAACGGGCAGGTGGTTATCACTTTGCCCGTTTTCATTTTCAAAAGTGGGGCTATAAGTCGGTTTTTCGCTATTTTTGACGCTTATATTTGACGTGTTAGCCTTATTTTTATTGGTAAATTTTGCAAAAATTGATACAACCGTTGGCGCAACTAATAAAAGAAGCTTTTGCGTGTCTAATTGGCCGTCAAGATAATTAAGCCCGACTTCAGCAAGGTTTTTAATAAGCGTACAATCAGCACCTAAAAGGTTGGCAATCAAAGTTATTTCTTCATCTTCCAAATTACATACGTATTCGCAAATCGGTCTTCCGTAGGCATTTAAAAGACTCTTAAAATTATCCAAATAGCTCATAAATAGTTCCACCTTTTAACATTATATGAAGCAACAAGCATAAATATATTTAAGGGGTAACTATTTATGAATTTTAAGGACTATAAAAAGAACAAAACCGAGCAAGCATCGTCACCCGATCCCTTTGCAAATCTTGATAAGGGCGCAAAAAATCTTTTATCGGGTTTTTTAAAGGATTACGAAGGTAAAAGCTACGATGAAGTCTTATCCGAAGTCATCGCCGTTGCCACTAAAAACCGTAAGGAAGGCAAATTAAGCGATAGCGAGCTTGACGGATTTAGCGCAATGTTAAAACCAATGTTAAACCCCTTGCAGGCAAAAGAGCTTGATAAAATTATACAAAAATTAAAGCAAATTTAATGCGATTTTTGTTATTGCATCAATGAAAATTTTAATTTCATTTTCCGTGTTGTAATTTGATAAAGACGCGCGTATAAGCCCGTTATCGGCTGTTTTTAACGCTTTATGTATAAGGGGGGCACAGTGAAATCCACCACGGACTGCTATTTGGTATTCTTTATTTAAAATCTCGGCAACCTGTGTGGATTCCATACCGTTTATCGCAAACGAAACTATGCCGTAATTATTGGGTTTTGAGTATAATTTTATATTCTTGATTTGGCTTAAGGCAATAATTAATTTTTCAGTTAAATGCAATAATCTGTTTTTAGTGTATTCAAGGTTTTTATAGGCGTAATCTATTCCGTAGCAAAGCGAAGCGATCGCAGGTAGGTTTTGAGTACCAACTTCAAGGCAATCGGGCATTGTTAAGGTGTATTTGTCAAAGGTTTCGCTACCTGTTCCACCAAAAAGAATTGGTTTAATATCTAATTGGTCGCTTAAAGCCAAAACGCCTACGCCTTGATAGGCGTATAAGCCTTTGTGACCGGCCAAGCACAAAGCGTCTATTCCACAGCTTATCATATCAAAGCGTTTATGCCCACCAGCTTGCGCGCCGTCAACGATAAACTTGATTTTGCCTTTTAAATTTTCAGTTTTCAATTTTTCGCCAACCTGCTCGAATTGGTTTTCAAGCCCCGTTACGTTTGAAACTGCGTTCATAATAATTGCTTTGGTTTTATTGGTTATAAGCTCAAAAATTTTGCTTGAGTCAACAAAACCCTGCTTGTTTAATTGAGCGTATTTGATGCGCACGTTTTTTGTTTTTTCAAGGTGGTATAAGGGCCTTAAAACGCTGTTGTGCTCGGTTACGGTGGTTATTACTTCATCACTAAAATTAAGACTGCCTAATATGGCGTAATTTAAAGCAAGCGTACAGCTTGGTGTGAAGATAAGTCGGTCTATATGCCCGTTATTAAGGTGTTTAGATAATTTTTTGCGCGTGTCAAACACTAAATTTTCAGCTAAAACCGAAAGGCTATGCCCACTTCTTGAAGCGTTTGTTAACAGGTTTTTTAAAACCGACGTGGTTGCTTGGTAAACGCTATCTGGCTTAAACCCGCCACTTGCTGCATTGTCAAAATAAATCATTGCTACTCCAAAAAAACTTTAACAGGTAAAGTATATTTTGGTTTGACCGTTAAAATACATATGTAGGTATTACTATGACGAATTATTTAGCAATTTTTAGGTCGAAAACACAGCTTATGGTTTTTATTGAAGCAATGAAATCACACGGGGCAAGGGTTACCACAACCCAAACCCCAATAAAGGCAGGCGTTGGCTGTGGGCTTTCGGCAAGTTTTGAAGCGCGCCATATAAATTTAGCAAGGCAAGTTATTAACACACAATCTTTAAATAGCTTTCACGCCATTTATAAGGTGGCTAAAGACGGTATAAGGTCAAGCATTGAAAAAATTGCTTAACAGTTGGCTGTTTTTAATTTAACTGTTGTAAAACTTTCTTGACAACCACTTACGTAAATGCTAAAATTTAGGTGTATACATTTAAAGGATTCACTTAATTTTATGTGTGGTATCGTTGGCTATTTCGGGAAGTACCCCGTTGAAGACGTCTTAATAAAAAAGCTTAAGCTTTTGGAGTATCGTGGTTATGATTCTGCAGGTATTGCAGTTAAAAACCATTGCGATTTAAAAGTAACCAAGGCTGTTGGCGAAATATCCAATTTACAAAGCGTTGTCAAACCACTTGATAACGCTTATCTTGGTATAGGCCACACACGCTGGGCGACCCACGGCAAGCCAACCGTTACAAACGCTCACCCACATATATCGGGCGATGAAGCCTGGGCCGTTGTACATAACGGCATTATTGAAAATTACGAGCTCTTGCGTAAAACCTTAATTGACGATGGCTATACCTTTTTAAGTCACACCGATACGGAAGTTATAGCAATGCTACTTCAAAGCACGCTTGAAGCTCGCTTTAACGCCCAATCATCGCTAAATACTAAAGATTATCTTAACGTTTTCGTGGATTCTTGCACCAAGCTTACAGGCAGTTATGCGTTAGGCGTTGTGAATAAAAATGCAAATTGTATTCTTTTTGCTAAAAACCACAGCCCTTTATACGTTGCGTCAAATGAAAACGAGTGTATGATTGCAAGTGACCCAACCTGCTTCGTTGGTTTTAGCCAAACCTATTTTGCGCTTTCAGACGGTGACTTTGGCACGATTGATGAAACGGGCATTACCTTTTACGATAAGGCTTTAAACGTAACTAAAAAAACACCCGTTAAGTTAAATTTGACTTACACGGGCGATACTAACGACTTTAATCACTTTATGATTAAGGAAATCTACGAAAGCCGTAAGGTGATTGATAACCTAACGTCTTATTATTCCAAACCGGAGTCGTTAAGTGGTTTTACAAAAGAAACTTTTAGCAAAATCACCAACGTAAAAATTATCGGTTGTGGTAGCTCATATCACGCGTCGCTTATCGGTGCGAAAATGATGCAGGAAAAGTTGGGGATTGATTGTAGCGCCTACGTTGCAAGTGAGTTTAGATATTCAACACCAACCTTTAGTCAAAACACAATGGCTATTTTCGTTAGCCAAAGTGGTGAAACTGCCGACGTTTTAGGCGCGTTAAATCTTGCTAAATCACGTGGCGCGCTAACGGTTTCGGTAGTTAACGTTGAACATAGCACGCTTGCGCAATCAACGGCTATTACAATGCCACAAAAGGCTGGTATGGAGATTGCTGTTTCATCAACAAAGGCGTACGTTTCTGCCGTTATCGTGCTGTATATTTTAGCGCTTAAATTCCAATCGCTTATAAAAGACGAAGGTTTTTCGTTAGATGAAATTGCAAAGCTTAAAGACTTGCTTGAAATTGAAAAAGAACCTGAATATCAACTTATAGCCCAACTTTTGGTAAAATCAAACAATCTAATTATGCTTGGCAGGGGGTACGATTACTATACTGCATTAGAAGCTTGCATTAAGATTGTAGGCACGTCTTATACAAGTGCAACCCCATACTTTGCAGGCGAGCTTAAGCACGGCCCGTTAGCGCTTGTAACTAACGACACCTACGTTATCGCATTTGCAACCGATAGTGAAATTTTAACCAAAACCCTATCCAACGCAGAAGAAACTGCAGCGCGTGGTGCGAAGCTAATTTTATGCACGCCTATTGATTTACCTAAAGAACAAGCTTCACGCTTTGAAAAGATTATCAAGGTAAACAAGCTTGACAGCCCACTGCAAACCGTAATTAACGTTATACCTTGGCAAATTAAAGTCGGAGGCCAAGCGGTCTTAGGAAG
>JAZTYT010000208.1:0-3360 GCA_045637045.1 Christensenellaceae bacterium
AAGTAACTTCTTTAACACGACGACTTCTCAAGACGAAGATGAAGACGCTGAAGACGACTTAACCGATTTTGAGTCGATTTTGGATATTTGCGCGACGGCTTTCCCGCAAAAGCGTTTAAAATGGCACTATAGAAGCCGTCACGAACAGCTTATAGCCTTTTCTAACAAAAACTTTTACGAAAACGATTTAGTAACCTTCCCTTCTTCCCAAACGGACAGGGACGGCATTGGCGTTGATTATATATTTGTTGAAGGCATATTTGACCGTAAAACGCACACGAACAAAATCGAAGCCGAAAAAATTGTCGATTTAGTCTTTGAAAATCTTGAAAAATACCCCGAAAGAAGCCTTGGCGTGGTTGCTTTTAGCATTTCACAGCAAACGCTGATTGATAAGCTTATCCAACGTCGCAGGAAGCAAAACCCAGCATACGAAGAATTTTTCAGCGCCGACAGCAAAGAGCCTTTCTTTGTTAAAAACCTTGAAACGGTACAGGGCGATGAAAGGGATACTATAATCTTTAGCGTTGCTTACGGCAAAGACGGGCAAGGCAAGATGCTTTTAAACTTTGGCCCGTTAAACCGTGAAGGTGGCGAAAGACGGCTTAACGTTGCAATTACGCGCGCTAAACGTAACGTGTTACTCGTTTCTTCAATGCACTATACCGATATCGACCTATCAAGAACGCAATCGGTTGGCGCGAAGCTGTTAAGGGAATACCTTGATTACGCCCAAAACGGACAAAAGGCGTTGGCTAAAAACCAAAGCTCAAGCATTTATGAAGAAACCGAGTCGGATTTCGTGCTTGAAGTTTGCGAGTTCTTAACGGAAAACGGCTTTAGCGTTGACACGCAGGTTGGCTCATCTTCCTTTAAGATTGATTTAGCGGTAAAAACGCCCGACAGCTTGGACTACGCGCTTTGTATCGAGTGCGACGGCAAGAATTACCACCAGGTAAAGAGCACGCGCGACCGTGATAGGCTTCGCCAAAGCGTTTTGGAAGGTATGGGCTGGCAGTTTTACCGTATTTGGTCAACTGATTGGTTTAGGAATAAAACGCTTGAACAAAAACGCTTGTTAGAAAGGGGGAATTTGGCTGTTGAAAAAGCAAAATCACTGGCTGACAAGGAAAGTAAGGCTCAACAAAATAAACAAGAGCCAAAACCGCCACAAAAACAAGATTTAGCCACCGAAAAGGAGCTTTGCTTTGAAGAAGTCATCCCCGAAAGCCATTTCAAGTTTCCTAAATACGTGATGGCAAACGACCTTCAAATCGCCCAAAACAGTGGTTACGACAAGCTTAAAACAATAATTGCAATTATTAACCTTGAAGCGCCGATTTCAGAAGAGTGGCTACTTAAACGCCTGCTGTTTTTGTTCGGCAGAAAGAAAATAACGAGTGTTGTTATAGACGAGTTTAATCGCCTTGCAAGAAGCTTTATTTACTTTAATATCGTCCGTCACGACGGCTTCCTTTACGTGAAAGGCAGGGAAACCACTATGCTTCGCGTTCCACAGGAAAACTGCTTGACGGCAAGAGAAATAAAGTACGTACCCCTTGAAGAATTAGCGCTTGGTATAAAGGAAATTTTAAAGCAAAACGTTTCGGTTGAAAAGGACGGGCTTTTCCGCCTTATCTGTAAGCAACTTGGCTTTAGCCGTATGGGTGACGCGATAGAAGAACGTTTGGAATCAGCGCTTGCGCTTATTAAAAACGACTTAAGCTTTGACGGAACTACTATTTCTTTAAATCAATAATTACTTTGATTAGTTTATCGTAAACGATTTAAAGGGTGAGTGGCTTTTATGCCTACTCACCCCTTATTTTTCACCTTTCACGCAATAAAAGTTACCACTTGGCAAAAAGCCTTTACAAAGCGTATAATAATATGATATACTAAAATAAAACCATTACTTAACCCACAAAAGTGGGTCTATAGGTCGATTATGCCTAAAAAATTATGGAATAAAAACTTTATATTACTGCTTCAAGGCACTGCCGTAAGTACGATTGGCGACTTGATGTACAGCGTTGCAATAGGTTATTGGGTTTACCAAAAGACAAACTCAAGCAGTCTTTTGGCGATAATGTCTTCTATTGCGATGTTCGTTACGATGTTCCTATCCCCTTTTAGTGGAAGCATGGTTGACAGGCTTAACCGTAAATGGGTGCTTGTTCTCGGCGACGCATTGCAAGGCGTAATAATGCTGACCGTTGGTGTTTTGGCCTTTTTAGATAAGTTAAACGTGGTTGGCGTTTTGATTGCGGCATTTTTAGCCGCGCTTGGCGGGGTTTTCTACTCACCTGCTTCAAACACCGTGCTTGTTGATATAATTCCACGCGATGAAATCGAGCGTGGGCAGTCGCTTTTTTCGGGCGTAAACTCAGCCATAAATATGGTAGGAACGGCGTTTAGCGGTGCTATAGTGGCACTTTTGGGTGTTCCAATCATTATTATCATCAACGGTGCAAGCAACCTATATTCTGCAGTTTCAGAGCTACTTATAAACGTACCAAAGACGTCGCGCCAGGGCCAAGCAATAACCCTAAAGGGCGTGTTAACCGACACTAAAAACGCGCTGAAAACCGTTTTTAAAGACCCTTGCTTACGCATTTTTATACCAAGCGCGATAATTATCAATTTTATGTCGGCAGGCGCGTTTTCGCTTATACTTCCGTTCATTGACCAAAAAGGTTTTTCAATCGAACAATACGGCCTTTTAATGTCAACCTGGACTATCGGCTCACTCATAAGCGTTGCGCTTTTAGGAACTATTAAGTTTAAGCCAAAGGCCAAATATTTAATAATGTCGATAGGCTTTGTCTTGTCGGAAATTATGATGATTTTCGGCTGGCTACAGGTTAAGTTCGTGCCACTTTGCATCTTTGCAATTTTAGGTGCTATTGGTAACACGGCAGGTAACACCATTTTTAACGCGGCAATGATGCTCGCCCTACCTGAAGACAAGCGCGGTGGCATACTTGGGCTTGTAACAACGGCTTCGGTTGGCGGAACAGCGTTATCTACCCTTATTTACGGTTTTTTAGGCGATATCTTCCCACTCTATCTTGTATTCGTTGCAGGTAGTGCTTTAGGTATTATACCTATGCTTTATATGTGTCTGCACCCAAGAACAAGACAGTTTATTTTAAATAAGCAAGAACAAGCGCCTACAACCGAAGACTCAAGCGCTGAAGAAACGCCCGTTGAAGAATCAATAGCTGAAGAAACGACACAAGAACCAGCTATTGAAACATCTAAAGTTGAAGAAGCAATAACTCAAGATACGTCGGCTGACGCTGAATAAATTACGAAATTAAATATAAAAATGGGCGTTAGCGTGTTCTCCGTTAAGGA
>JAZTYT010000209.1:0-5528 GCA_045637045.1 Christensenellaceae bacterium
TTGTGCTTAAAAATAGTTTACAAATCCGAATAATATCAATATAATATTGTCACTTGTTACAGCAAGGCGATTTTTAAGCCTTAAGGAGTTTATTTATGGCTAAATACAAATTATGCCCAAGGTGTGAATTAAACTATATACTTGACGAAGAAGAATACTGCGGTGTTTGCAAGGCGGAATTAAACATTGGCCCACAGCTTATGTTTGCCGTTGACGATGATGACGACGCAGGTGAAAAACTCTGTCCTATCTGCAGGCGCGCGTATATTTCCATTAACGAAGATATGTGCGAAAGCTGTCACGATAAATCCCCATACGAAGAAGAAAAAGAAGAACTTGATATGGATAAAGACGACGGCTGGAAGAAATTCCTTGACGACGACGAAAAGGAAGAGCTTATCAAGAGTGAAGACGGCGAGGAAATCATTACGCTTACGCAACTTGAACAGGAAGAAGCTGCGCAAATGTTTAGCGATGACGAAGACGATATGGACTATCTTGACGAGCACGACAGAATTGACGATGACGACGACTTTGAATATTACCCGATAGACGAGCGTGATTTTGAAGACGACGAAGAAGAAGATGAAGAAGACGAAGACGACGATGACGACTTCGATATCTAAAACCTTTGTTTTTTAAACTTTAATAAAAAAATTTTAGCGTGTGTGCTTATTATTTGCACACACGCTTTTTTAACCCCCAAGGGGATACAAAAATGGGTTTAAAAATTTATACATTTATACAACCGAAAAGGACAAAACGGACAAAACGCCCGTACGTACAAAAACCCCGCGCGACTTTATTATATAATAATATATATAAACGCGAGCTAAAAACCACAATATTTAGTGTATGCAAAAAATAGTTTACACAATAGCAACTTTTTTTAAAAAATGCCAAAAAAAAGGTTGACAATAATTTTGCTATATTGTATTATTATCACGCTGTGTAATAGAATTTGGGTTGAGGCGGAAAGTTACTTTAACCTTTCAAGGCTAAATCGTAGTCTTAAAAGAAGATAATTTTCGCTGACAAGTGTGAGGGTTAAACTCTCGCGACTAACCGTGCCCAAAAGTATTAGGTCATCTGCTTATAAACACACGGCGCAGATGATTTTTTAATGCTCACAGGTGCGATACACACGGCAAAGTTGTCAAAACACAAAAATCTTCCTTCTCGCACGGCGGGAAAAGGGGATCAAAACGGGGGCAAGGTCCTAAAAACCCCGATGACAGCTTAAAAAATGTTAGTATAAAAGGAGTTAGAAAATGGCAGGACAAAAAATCAGAATCAAATTATCAGCTTACGACCACAACATGGTTGACCAAGCAACGGCACGCATTGTTGAAACAATGAAGAAAGCAGGCGCAAAAATCAGCGGTCCTATTCCACTACCAACCGAAAAAGAAATCGTTACGATTTTACGCTCACCACACAAGTACAAAGACAGTCGTGAACAATTCGAATTAAGAACACACAAACGTCTTATCGACATCTACTCAACAAACGCAAAGATTTTGGACAGCATCCATCTTCCAGCAGGTGTTGACGTTAAAATTAAGTTATAATTATTTGTAAAATATACGGAGGTGAACTTTATCAATGAATAAAGCAATCATGGGAAGAAAGTTAGGCATGACTCAAATCTTTACTCCAGACGGAAAGGTTATTCCTGTAACCGTAATTGAAGCAGGTCCATGCCCAGTAGTACAAGTTAAGACAGTTGACCGCGACGGTTATTCAGCTGTTAAGCTCGGCTTTAAGAAGGTAGCTGCAAAAGAATTGAACAAACCAACTTTAGGTCAATTCAAGAACGGCGTTGAACCACATAAATATCTTAAAGAATTCCGTTTAGAAAACGCTGAAAGCTACAACGTTGGTGACGTTATTGCTTGTGACGTTTTCACAGCAGGCGACCACGTTGACGTAATCGGTACAACAAAAGGTCACGGTTTCACAGGCGTTATTAAGAGATGGAACCAACACAGATTAAAAGAAACGCACGGTGTAGGCCCTGTTCACAGAGAAGTAGGTTCTATGGGTTCAATTTCCGACCCATCAAGAGTTTTCAAGAACAAACACCTTGCTGGTCAATACGGTCACGAACAAGTAACAATCTTAAACTTAGAAGTAGTTAAGGTTGATGCTCAAAGAAACGCAATTTTGGTTAAGGGCGCAGTTCCTGGTCCAAAGGGCGGTATCGTTTCATTAAGAAACAGCGTTAAAGCTTAAGGAGGTAACCCACAATGCTAAATACAAAGTTATATAATATGAAAGCAGAAGAGTTGGGCGTTATAGAGCTTAACGAAGACCTATTCACTATTGAATACAATCAACCACTTATCCACCAAGCAGTTGTAACAAGACTTGCTAACGAACGTCAAGGCACAAAGAGCGCTTTAACAAGATCAGAAGTTCGTGGTGGTGGTAAGAAGCCATACCGTCAAAAAGGTACTGGTAACGCACGTCAAGGCTCAACAAGAGCTCCACAATGGATTAAGGGCGGCGTAGTATTTGCTCCAAAGTCAAGAGACTTCAGAAAGAAAATGAACATCTGTGCAAAGAGAATCGCTATGTTCTCTGCACTTTCAAGAAAACTTGCCGATAACGAATTTTATGTAATCGACAACGTTGCAGTAAGTGAAGGCAAAACCAAAGAAATGTTAGCATTCCTTAACGCTTTCGGTTTTGAAAAGAGAGTACTTGTTGTTATGTGCAACAATGACGAAAAGGTAATCAGAGCAGCACGTAACCTTCAAAACGTTACAACGCTCCCTGTTGAACAACTCAACACTTACGACATCGTTAAAAACAACGTAATCGTTCTTGCTCAAGGTTCTGTTGAAAAATTACAGGAGGTTTACGGAGAATAATGGAAGCACGTGATATTATCATTAAACCTGTTCTTACAGAAAAAACTTACGCGTCTATCGAAGACAAGAGATATACGTTCGTAGTTGCAAAGAAGGCAAACAAAACTGAAATCAAGTTTGCAGTTGAAGAAATCTTCAACGTAAAGGTTGAAAAAGTAAACACACTTAACTGCCGTGGTAAACTTAAGAGAATGGGCAGAAACGAAGGTTACACACCTGCATACAAGAAAGCAGTTGTTAAACTTACAGCAGACAGCAAGGACATTGAGTTCTTCAAGTCACTCTCTTAATAGTGGAGGATATAAACAATGGGTATTAAAAGATATAAACCTACTTCATCAGCCCGTCGTTTCATGTCGGTAAGCACTTTTGAAGAAATTACGACAACCAAACCTGAAAGATCTTTACTTGAAGATCAACGTCATACAGGTGGTAGAAACGCACAAGGTAAAATCACAGTTCGTCATCACGGTGGCGGCAACAGAAGAAAATATCGTATCATTGACTTCAAGAGAAACAAAGACGGTATCGTTGCTGTTGTTAAGACTATCGAATACGATCCAAACAGAAGCGCAAACATCGCACTCGTTTGCTATGCAGACGGCGAAAAGAGATACATTCTTGCACCATACGGCTTAAAGGTTGGCGACAAGTTAACAAGCGGTACGGGTTCAGACATCAAGGTTGGTAACGCATTAAAGCTTGCAGAAATCCCTGTAGGTACAATGGTACACAACATTGAGCTTCAACCTGGCAAAGGCGGTCAAATTGCACGTTCAGCTGGTATGTCAGCTCAACTTATGGCAAAAGACGGCAAGCTTGCAACAATCAAGATGCCAAGCGGTGAAATGAGATATATCCCATTAAACTGTAAAGCAACAATCGGTCAAGTTGGTAATTTAGACCACGAAATCATCCGCATCGGTAAAGCTGGTAAGGTTCGCCACATGGGTATCCGCCCAACAGTACGTGGTTCAGTTATGAACCCATGCGACCACCCACACGGTGGTGGTGAAGGTCGTTCACCAATCGGTCGTCCAGGTCCTGTTACTCCTTGGGGTAAGCCAGCACTTGGTTACAAGACAAGAAAGAAAAAGAATAAAACCGACAAGTTTATTCTAAAACGCATTAATTAAGGAGACCAGATATGAGTAGAAGTGTAAAGAAAGGGCCATACGTGCAAGAAAAATTACTTGCAAGAATCGAGGCTTTAAACGCAGAAAACAAAAAGACCGTACTTAAAACTTGGTCAAGGTCTTCCACGATTTTCCCACAAATGGTTGGTCATACAATCGCTGTTTACGACGGCAGAAAGCACGTTCCTGTATACGTAACGGAAGACATGGTTGGTTGCAAGTTAGGTGAATTTGCTCCAACAAGAACTTTCAAGGGTCACGCAGGTTCAAAAACCACAGGTGGCAAGTAAGGAGATAGATTATGGCTAAAAATACCAAGTTAAAAGCTGCAAGAATCGCAGAAAACAAAGATAGAAGACCAAGAGCTTGTGCTAGATACATTCGTATCTCTCCATACAAGGTAAGAGTTGTACTCGACCTTGTTAGAGGTAAGAAGGTAAACGAAGCAGTAGCTATTCTTGAAAACTGTTCTAAAGCAGGCGCTGAACCAATTAAGAAAGTTATCTTATCAGCTGCTGCAAACGCTGAGCATAATCTTCAAATGAACGTTAACGACCTTTACGTAGCAGAATGCTATGCTGATATGGGTCCAACGCTCAAGAGAATGCAACCAATGGCACACGGTAGAGGTTTTAGAATTTTAAAACGTACCAGCCACATCACAGCTGTTTTAGACGTTCAGGCGTAATTAGGAGGAAATTATGGGACAAAAAGTTAATCCACACGGAATAAGAGTTGGCGTTATTAAAGGTTGGAACACCCAATGGTATGCTGACAAGAAAAACTTCTCAGTTTTCCTTAAAGAAGACTACGTAATTAGACAATTTATCAAAGAAAAGTACTACGCTGCTGCAATCTCTAAGATTATGATCGAAAGAGCTGCAAACAGAATTTCTGTTACTATTTATACAGCACGTCCAGGCGTACTTATTGGTAAAGCTGGTTCTGAAATTGAAGTTATTAAGAAAGACCTTGCAAAGATTGCAAAGGGTAAACAAATCGGTTTAAACATCATCGAAATCAAAAAACCAGATTGCGACGCACAATTAGTTGCTGAATCAATCGCTGCACAACTTGAAAAACGTGCATCATTCAGAAGATGTATGAAACAAGCTATCTCACGTGCAATGAGATTGGGCGCAAAGGGTGTTAAGGCTATGGTAAGCGGTCGTTTAGACGGCGCTGAAATCGCTAGATCAGAACACTATCACGAAGGTTCTATCCCACTTCAAACACTCCGTGCTGATATTGATTACGGTGTAGCAACCGCAAGAACAACCTTTGGTGCTATCGGTATCAAAGTTTGGGTTTACAAGGGCGAAGTCCTTGGCGGTATGAGAAAAGAAGGAGGCGAAGCTTAATATGTTGATGCCTAAAAGAGTTAAAAGAAGAAAACAACACCGCGGTAGATTAACCGGTAAATGCACCAAGGGTAATAAGATTGCTTACGGTGAATTCGGTCTTGTTGCTGAAAATCCATGCTGGATTACTTCAAATCAAATTGAAGCAGCGCGTA
>JAZTYT010000210.1:0-4035 GCA_045637045.1 Christensenellaceae bacterium
ATGGCTACGATCCGACTTAACCATTGCAGTTCAGTCATCGGGCACTGATGCAAGAACGCTTAAAATGGTTAACGCTTCAGGCGCGCAGGTTGGTGCTTTTGAAGCAGGTGCAAGCGTAACGGTGACGTCGGTTGAAATTGATTCTGCAGGGACTTATTCAGTCGGCTCTGCAGGTAGCGGTATGTATATCTACGTGATTATTATTGAATACTTTAGCTAACGGCTAAATTCTAAAAGCACCGTTCACATTGAGTGGGCGGTGCTTTTTCATATCTTGCAAAGTTTTTGGGTTTTAAGGGTGCGTGGGGTTAGATGAATACATATTCATAAAATCGACAAAATTCGACTTAAGGTTGGTGAATATAAATTCATATTTTGGATTGGGTAAAAAAACAGTTAAAATCAACCAAAAATTAATAAAATAACCATATATTTACAAATATTTTACACGCGAAATCGTTGCATATTTTTAATTATGTGTTATAATTTTTTTATAATGGAAAACTATGCTAAAATATAAATATTTTATATAGCGAGTCCACTCAAAGAAAAAACAATATATTTAAGGAGCATAAAAGACAATGAAAACAATTGTTATTGGTGTAATCGGTGCTGACGTACACGCAGTAGGGAACAAAATTATTGAATTCGTTCTCAAAAAAGAAGGCTACAACGTAGTAAACATTGGTGTACTTTCATCACAAGAAGACTTCATTAACGCTGCAATTGAAACAAACGCAGACCTTATTTTAGTTTCATCATTATACGGTCAAGGCGAAATCGACTGCAGAGGCATGCGCGACAAATGCGTAGAAGCAGGTATCCCTAACATTCCTATGTTTGTTGGTGGTAACGTTGTTGTTGGTAAGCAAAACTTTGACGAAGTAAGAGAACGTTTCACAAAAATGGGCTTTAACAAAGTTTACGCACCAGGCACACCTATCGAAAAGACATTACCTGACATTAAAGAAGTTTTAGGGGAATAATTATGGCACGTTATCTAATGGTCGATTTCGGCTCAACTTTTACAAAGCTTGTAGCCGTCGATACTGAGATTGGCGACATAATAGGAACTGCAAGTCACTTCACAACGGTCACAACCGACATCACAATCGGCTATGAAAACGCGCTTGCGCTTTTAAAGCAAAAGATTGGCGACGTTGAGTTTGATAAGATTATAGGTTGTTCATCAGCTGCAGGCGGTCTTAAAATGGCAGCAATCGGGCTGGTTGAAGAGCTTACGTTGGAAGCTGCAAAGCGCGTTTGCTTGGGTGCTGGCGCTAAAGTTGATTTAGCTTTTTCACACCACCTTACAAACGGTGACATTCAAAAAATAATTGACAACAAAATTGATATTATTCTGCTCTGTGGCGGAACAGACGGTGGCAATAGCGAATGCGTTTTATACAACCAGATGATGCTTGCCAAACACGGTATTAAAATCCCCATTATTTACGCTGGGAATAAATGCTGCCACGATGAGATAATACCAATCATCAATGAATACGGCTTAAACGAATTCATTTGCGAAAACGTTATGCCAAGGCTAAACGTTTTAAATATCGACAGTGCCCGTGATAAGATACGCGAAGTATTCTTAAAGAACATCATAGTTGCAAAGGGCATTAAAAAGATTGAAAGTCAGATTGACAAGGTGATTTTACCAACGCCCGAATCAGTTTTAAGGGCTGCAAGGCTTCTTGCCGACGGGTATATTCACGAACAAGGTCTTGGCGAAATCGTTTTAGTCGATATTGGCGGTGCAACAACCGATATGTATTCCATTTGCTCAAATTCAGCAAAACGGAGCGACGTAATCATCAAGGGCTTGGAAGAGCCGTATGCAAAGCGCACCGTTGAAGGGGATTTGGGTATGAGATATTCAGCGTTAGGCGTTTTAAAATCGCTTACGGCTGAAGAAATTAAAACCATCAACCTTGACGAAGGCGTTGACCTTGAAAAGGAACTTACCTTCAGAAGTCAAAACGTTGACAACGTGCCACAGGATGAGCATCAGGTACACATTGACAGGATAATGGGTAGAATTTGCACGTCGAAAGCAATGGGGCGTCACGTTGGTAAAATGGAAGAAATGTACACGCCAATGGGTATGCTTTACAACCAATACGGCAAGGACCTTTCAAAAATCAATTACGTAATAGGTACAGGCGGTGTGTTGGTGCATAACGAAAACCCTGCAAAGATACTTTCCGCAGCTGAATATTCGGTTAAGTATCCGTTAGAGCTTCGCCCAGTCAAACCCCAATATCTGATTGACAAGGATTATATTCTGGCATCAATGGGGCTTTTAGCTGAAATTGACCCGATGCTCGCACTAAAGATAATGAAAAAGCACGTTATTCCTGCCAATTAGGTAGGTCGCAAAACAAAATAATGAATCTAAAAAGAGGTTTTATAAATGGTTAAAAACAAAAAGCTTACCGAAGCTGAATTTTTACAAGAAAGAGAACAGGTACTTGCTACCTGGCACACCGGCAACGATCCTCAGCTTGATTTAGACAAAGCAGTTGAATTCCTTAAAGGCGTTCCTGCAGAAAAGAACTTTGCTATCAAGCTTCAAAAGGCAAAAGAAAACGGTTCAAGAACTTTAGTTCAACCACGTGCTGGTGTTCCTGACGTTGAAAAACACATTGAATTACTTGAATATTTAGAAGAAGCTGGCGCAGACTTCTTACCATCAACAATCGACAGCTACACACGTCAAAACAGATACAACGAAGCTGAAAAAGGCATCCAAGAAAGTATCAGTGTTGGCCGTGCGCTTTTAAACGGCTTCCCGGCAGTTAACCACGGTGTTAACGGTTGTAAGCGCGTTTACGAAGCTGTTGGCGTTCCACTTCAAGCACGCCACGGTACGCCTGACGCTAGACTTTTAGCTGAAATCGTACACGCAGCTGGTTGGACTTCAAACGAAGGCGGCGCTATTTCATATAACTTACCATACGCAAAGAGCGTTTCACTTGAAGACACAATTAAGTACTGGCAATATTGCGACAGACTCGTTGGTTACTATGAAGAACGCGGTATTCACATCAACCGTGAACCATTCGGCCCATTAACAGGTACTTTAGTTCCACCATCGATTTCTAATACCGTAGGTATTATCGAAGCATTACTCGCTGCTGAACAAGGCGTTAAGAACATCACCGTTGGTTACGGTATGGGTGGTAACGTTATCCAAGATACTGCTGCAGTTAGAACTTTACAAAAGCAAACTGAAGAATACTTAAAGAAATACGGCTACAACGACGTAATCGTTACTACGGTATTCCACCAATGGATGGGTGGCTTCCCACAAGACGAAACCGAAGCTTTAGGTTTAATCGCTTTATCTTCAACCGTTGCCGCTTTAGCAGGCGCTACCAAGATGATTAACAAGACTCCACACGAATCAGTTGGTATTCCTACTAAAGAAGCTAACGCACAAGGTATCAAGGCTTCTAAACTCGTTACTAAACTCTTATGCGACCAAAAACTTTCAGATAGCGAAGAATTAAGAGCAGAAATGGCTCAAATCGAAAAAGAAGTTAACTGCTTGATGGACGCTGTTTTAGAAGTTGGCGAAGGCGATTTAGCACAAGGTGTTGTTAAAGCGTTTGAACAAGGCCTTATCGACGTTCCATTTGCTCCAAGCAAATACAACGCTGGTCTTATCCTTCCTGCAAGAGACAACGGTGGCAACATCAGAATTTTAGAATTCGGCAACCTTGCATTTACCGATGAAATCAAAGAATTCCACCGCAAGAAGATCGCTGAAAGAGCTGCCGCTGAAAACAGAGAAGTTTCTTTCCAATTAACAGTAGACGATATCTACGCCGTATCAGTTGGTCACTTAGTTGGCCGCCCAAATTACGACGAATAATATGGTTCTATAACTAAAAGAACTGATAGATTGGGGGATCCCGACGCCATTGCCCCTTTGGGGCAAGGCTCAGGATGACAACGTCTCGCCCTAAGCGAGCGTTGGAATCCGTAAGATGCAATAGCGAGTAAAAATGCTTGCGGGCAAGCTTG
>JAZTYT010000211.1:0-6797 GCA_045637045.1 Christensenellaceae bacterium
CAGCTGTTGCGATTGCAACAATGTCTTCAACGCTTAATGCTACTACTCTGTCAAGGATAGCGTTTTCTGGTAATTCAACAAATGATTCTACAACTTCTTCAATTGTGATGTCGCCGAATTGAGCAAGGAGTTCAGCAGCTACGTCTTCAGCTGTTGCGATTGCAACAATGTCTTCAACGCTTAATGCTACTACTCTGTCAAGGATAGCGTTTTCTGGAATTTCAACGAATGATTCTACAACTTCTTCAATTGTAATATCGCCGAATTGATCTAAGAGTTCGCCAACAACGTCTTCAGCAGTTGCAATAGCAACGATGTCTTCAACGCTTAACGCTACTACTCTGTCAAGGATAGCGTTTTCTGGTAATTCTACGAATGATTCTACAACTTCTTCAATTGTAATATCACCAAATTGATCAAGTAATTCGCCAACAACGTCTTCAGCTGTTGCGATTGCAATAATGTCTTCAACGCTTAATTCAAGAACTCTGTCTAAAATTTCAATTTCTGGTAATTCAACGAATGAACCAACAACTTCTTCAATTGTAATGTCGCCGAATTGAGCAAGTAATTCGCCAGCAACGTCTTCAGCAGTTGCGATTGCAACGATATCTTCAACGCTTAATTCAAGAACTCTGTCTAAAATTTCAATTTCTGGTAATTCAATGAATGAACCAACGACGTGTTCAATTGTAATATCACCGAATTGATCTAATACTTCACCAACAACGTCTTCAGCAGTTGCAATAGCAACGATGTCTTCAACGCTTAAGTCTGCTACTCTATCTAAGATAGCGTTTTCTGGTAATTCAACGCCAAATGCGTTAACTACGTTTTCAACGCTTACGCTCGCGTACGCGTTATAAAGTATATTAAGGATAGATTCGCCAGCTAAAATTTCGCCGATTTCTTCAACGCCTAAACCGTAGGTTGCTTCTAAGAATGCATTACCTTGTGATTCGTAGAACATTTCAGCAACGTCACCGATTTCGATGTCGCCAAATTCAGCGAAAAGTTCACCAACTGGGTTGTCGCTATAGGTTAAGCCGATAAGGAAGTTGATTTCAGTATCAGCAATCTTTTCTAATGCAGGAACGCCGATTGCATCAACGTCAACGCCGAACGCATTGAGTGCGTGTTCAACGTTTACGTTGTTATATGCTTCTTCAAGAACGGTAACAACTGCCTTTGAGCCTGTTAATACTTCGTAAACTTCTTGAACGCCTAAACCGTAGGTTGCTTCTAAGAATGCGTTGCCTTGTGATTGGTAGAACATTTCAGCAACGTCACCGATTTCGATGTCGCCAAGCTCGTAAAGGAGCTCGCCAACAGCGTTGTCGCTGTAAGTTAAACCGAGTAAGAAGTTAATTTCAGTATCAGCAATCTTTTCTAATGCTGGGATACCGGTTACGTCAACGCCAAATGCGTTAACTGCGTGTTCAAGCGTTACGTTTTCGTAAGCTTCTTCAAGTACCGTAATAACAGCCTTCATGCCTGTTAATACTTCGTAAACTTCTTGAACACCTAAACCGTAGGTTGCTTCTAAGAATGCGTTACCTTGTGATTGGTAGAACATTTCAGCAACGTCACCGCTTTCGATGTCGCCAAGCTCGTAAAGGAGCTCGCCTGCAGCGTTGTCGCTGTAAGTTAAACCGAGTAAGAAGTTAATTTCAGTATCAGCAATCTTTTCTAATGCTGGAATACCAGTTTGGTCAACGCCGAAAGCGTTGATTACGTGGCCAAGCGTTACGTTTTCGTAAACGTTTTCAAGGACGCCGATAACGCTTTGGTTACCCGTTACGATTTCGATAATTTCTTCAACGCCAAAGCCGTAGGTTGCTTCCAAGAAAGCATTGCCTTCTGATGCGTATACTTCTTCAAGTACGTCACCGATTTCAATATCGTCAAATTCTCTTAATAAACCACCAACGATATTATTTGAAGTTACGATTTCAATAATGCTATTGATTTCCGTGTCTAAAACTTTTTCAACGAGCTTAATATCGAGATCTTCGTTGTAGAAGATATCAACGATATCTTGTAAAGCTACGCCTTCATATAATTGAGTAACAACGTCTAAAACGCCTGCTTCACCAGTGATGATGTCGTAAACGTTGTTAACGCTTAAAGCTAAAGTAGAATCAACAAAGTTGTTGCTTCTGATTTCTTCTGGGATGAACCCAAAGTCATCGATGAGATGACCAACTGTTATATTACCGGAGAGACCGAGTACGTAATCAACGATTGTGCCTTGTACGGCATTGTCGATAATGTCAGAGATAAACGCGTCGTAAATAACTTCTAAAACAGAGATTGGTGGTTCAGAAATGCCAACAAGATCCATAATGGCTTGAATAGCAACACCATCAAATAAGTCGCTTACGCCAAGCAATAAGTTATCAACTGAATCTGATTGAACGATGTCAATGATTTGGTTGATTGTAACGTTACAAATTGCTTTGATAAGGTCGTTCTCTGTAATTTCTGCAGGAAGACTTTCTAATAAAGGATCAACTAAATCGCCGATAGTGTTATTACCGAAGATTTGTCTGATTCTTGCGATTCTTTCAGGGTCACGAATGTCGTTTAAGGTAACGTTTAACAAGTTGCTTAAAATAGCGTCAAAGTTACCGGTTGCGCGCCAGTCGCCACCTGCAGTCTTAACGATAGATATATCGGTTGCAAATTTATTGATGAAGTAAACGAAGAAGTCGCCGAGTCTGATTTCGCCGAGTTGTTCGAACCACCAATCAATATCACCGCTTGAAACGAGAAGCTCGCTTAAAACGATGCCTAAAATAGGTTGTGCTAAATTGTCGAAGTCTTCTAAGCCTTCGCCCATAGCATAACCGCTACCGCTTCTACCAGGAGCGTTACGTACAGCGCCACCTTCTTTAACGATAATGCCTTCAACACCGGCAATCGTTAAAGCAGCGTAAGCAACGTCACCAAGGTTGGTTTGGCCTAAAATTTCAGCGATTGCGTCGATAACAGCGCCTTCTTCACCTGAAAGGATTGCTTCAAGTAAGCCACCGATAGTCGTATTCATCGCATTTGCGAAGAATTCAACAAGGTAAGCACCTTCAACGTCCCATTCAACGTTTGAAGCGTCGTATTCAGCGCTAACGTCTAAAACGTCAAGGTTGTTTACAAGGTGAACGAGTAAGTCGCCTAAATAGATATCGCCAACCTGGTCAATCCACCATTCAGCATTACCGGCATTGTCAACGATGTCCTTAACGCCTAACGCAAGTAAAACGTATGAAATATGTTCAAATTCACCGATTTCTTGGCTTAAAACGTAATGTGTTTCGCCCTTGTATTGCGCTTCAACTAAAACGTCGTGTAAGCCTGCAATTTGAAGTGCGGTAAATACAACGTCGCCAAGATTGATGCCAGAGATAACGTCAGCGCCGTCGTATTCAACAGCCGTGTCGAGCATCTTTGCAAGATCGCCAACGCTGGTCTTGAATAAACCGACTAATGCAGGTGCTACGTAGTAGCCTTCAGCATTGCCCCAGTTGTCTTTAGCTGCGTCGTATTCGTAGTTGAACGTTGCACCGAATAAGTCGCCAACGGTATATTGACCGATGAACGCGTCGATAACTTCGCTCATCGTTGCGTCGCCTTCTAAAATAAGGATAACGCCGTCGAGAACGTTTTTAACCTTGTATTCAGATAAAAGTGCTAAAAGCGCGTTATCTGGGTTTTCAACGCCGATAACTTGACCTAACGTAACGTCGTTTTCGTCGATTGCGTCTCTAACAAGGCCTAAAAGCTCAGTAACCTTATATTCGTCGCGAATAAGGTCTGAAAGCTCGATATCTAAAACAGCGTCGAGAACTTCAATTTGAGCAATTGATTCCATAGCTGAAGCGCCAACGAAAGCTGAAAGTGCGTCACGGATAGTAACTTCTTCTAACGCAAGCTTTAAGTTTTCTTTAACGGTTTCACCAATATTATCTACGCCACCAGCTAAGATATCGCTAACGGTAACAGTACCGAGGCGTTCAATAAATAATGGATATTGGCCGTTTTCGTCAGGTTCAGAAATGGTTTCAAAGATGGTCTTGAAGCTTAAATCGCCGATGATAGCGTTAACAAGTTCAACAGTGTTGTCCTTGTTTGCTAAAACTTCGCCAATATCAACGTTAGCTAAAAGTGCTAAAACGCCTTTAGCTTCTTCGCCGTTCTTATCAACCCAAACGCCTTCAGATTTTTCGTAACCCAAAATATAACCTATTTCAATGTTTGAAACAAGTTCTTCATATTGGAATTCATAACTGCCGTCTTCACCGCGCGTGAATAATTCAGCAACGGTCGTGTCACCGAACATACGTGTGTATGCAGCGAGTTTTTCAGCCGTTTCAGCGCCAGCAACTTGGGCAATTAAGTCTAAAATTTCTGAAATTTGTTTTTTACCGATTGAACTTAAGTCGCCGTCAACAATTTCTTGAACAGGGTCAGACCCTTCCATAATAATGTCGATAAGACCCTTTAAGTTAGCGTTACCTAAAAGGTTAAGCACTGCTAAAGAAGAGTTTTCTTCCTTAACGGTATAAACGTATTCGTGCTTAGCAGCGTCGTAAGTCGCTTCAAATACAGATGGTAACAAAGCGCCAAGCTTCAAGCCTTTAACAGCGGTAATAAGCCCGAGATTGCCGTTTTCATCTGTACCGGTTAATTCACTGATGGTGTAATCGCCAAGCTTTGCTTGCGCTTCCTTGGACAATACGTCATCAATAGTCTTGCCACCTAAAATGGTTGGAACGAATATGTAAAGTGAACGCAATTTTACGTTATCTAAAACGGCGTCAACGTCGCCTTGTAATAGAGATAAAATCGGTATCGCTTCAAGCGCTTTCCAGTCATCGCTGTTCTGGTCTACGCCCGATACGTCCACACCCATCATTTCAAGCAAAGCTTTAAGGTCTAAATCATAGTCCTCCATGAGCTTCGCAAAGGTGTACTCATTGTTGGTTGAATTAGCTGCATCATATAGTAAGTTGATGAGCTCTTCAATCGATGCACCATACAAATCGCCGAGCGCATCCTGTACGTCACCGTTACCTGGCGCAAGGATGTCCTCGATAGGATTTACGTTCTTGTATGCGTAGTACGCACCGCCGACAACACCGCCGACTAACGAAGTAATCGTAAAAACTATTCCGAGTATGAATGCTGTCATTCTTCTGAAAAAGTTTCCCATACTGTCTCTCCTATGGAAATTTATGTGAATTGGCCTAAAAAAGGGCGCAATATGCCCAAAGCCTACTGCTATTATATATTTATTAAAGAGCAAAGTCAACTTATTAAACCTTTTTTTATAGATTTGCGCGAAATATTTTTTTATCTTTACAAATTCTAACAATAAAGCGCGTTTATATTGAGTCCGACGCGAAAAAAGTGCTATTTTGTCAAAAAAACAAAGTCGTTAAAGCCATGCTTTTACTCGCCAAAAGCAAAAAATCGTTTTAAAGCAACGCCACCCTGTTTAACGGGTGTTTCGGGCTATAAAAACGATTAAATTCTCTCTCAATTCATTTTACAAAAACAAGCATTTGCCTTAAAACCGACAAAAAAGCCCAAAACGCATTAAAAATAACCTTTTACTCGTTTTCGCTTTTTAGTAATATTTTACGCCCATTTTTACCAAATTTTACCAAAAAGTCAGCCTATAAGTCGGTTAAACGCATTTTTTAGTAAATAGTGATGATGAATAATGTCCGTGCAAAGCACGGCGTGAATAGTGAATAATTAAGGTCAGTTGGTTACTTGCGCCTGCAATCAACCAAGCCTTTTTAAATTTAATAAAAAGGTTTTTGCAAAGCAAAACCCAACCACAAAACTTGCTTAGGCGCAAGACGTTATTCATTATTCATTAAAAAAAGCAGTGTAAAACCACACTGCTTTTTTACCAAAAGTCCTTCTATATGTCGGTTATTTACATTTTTTGGATTAAATGCCAAAGTTAAAATAACCTTTATTTTTAACGCGAATTATTCTTCTTCCTTGATTTCTTTTCCTTCAATCAAATCAATTAAGGTTTGCTTTGGGCAACTGCCTAGCAAGGAGCGTACAGGCTTACCTTCTTCAAAAACAACGAACATAGGTATGCTTCTTACGTTAAATAAACGCGCAAGCATTTCTTCATCGTCAACGTTTACCTTGCCAATAACAACCTTGCCGTCAAGCTCGTTTGCAAGCTCTTCAACGATAGGTAACATATTTCTGCAATGGCCACACCATTGCGCCCAGAAATCCACTAAAACGGGCGTTTTTGCATTTTGAATTACTTCGTTAAAATTATCACTCGTTAATATTACTTCTTTCATAATTTATATAAATCTCCTTATTGTTTTTATTTATGATAATGCTAAAACCATTGTTAATCCACACCAAAAGGCTTGATAATCGACCTATAGGCCGACTTTTTACAAATTTTTCCAGCCGTTAATTTAAGTAGGCGAAGCACTATTTCTTTGATTCTTCTAAAATTTTATAATAGCCTTCTAAATTTTTCTTTAATAAATTTGGTACGTCAAGCCCGTAAGGACAGCGTGATTTGCATTGGCCACAGTTTATACAATCGTTTATTTTTTCCATTTCCCTTTGCCAATCTTCGCTTAACCACTTAACCGTAGGCGCACGGCCTAACATTAAAACCATTCTTGCGCACTGATTTATTATTATCCCCTTTGGACAAGGCATACAGTACCCGCAAGAGCGACAAAACGCGTCTTTAACGCTTAGACGGTCTTTATTTATTATCGTTTGAAGCTCCTCGCTCATAACGG
>JAZTYT010000212.1:0-10741 GCA_045637045.1 Christensenellaceae bacterium
GTTAAAGTGGTCTTATTAACCATACGGTTATTTTTATAAAGTTTAGCCCAAAGCTGAATCATAAAAACTCCTTAACAATGGTGTTAATCGACTTATAGCCCCGCTTATTCGCTTCTTAAAGCAACAACAGGGTCTTTTTTGGAAGCCATACGCGCAGGGATAAGCCCTGAAATGATGGTTAATACGATACTAATTACAACAAGTGCGATAGCGCCCACAAAAGGTAAAACTGCAACGTTTGCAAGGCCTGATAACGACTTGATAATAATATTGATTGGGATGTTAAGCAGCAAGGTTATTGCAATACCCATAACGCCTGAAACAGTACCGATAACGGCAGTTTCCGCGTTGAACACGCGTGAGATGTCGCGCTTTGACGCGCCCATTGCACGCAATACGCCGATTTCCTTGGTGCGTTCCAAAACGGAAATGTAGGTTATAATACCAATCATTATTGAAGAAACGATTAACGAAATCGAAACGAAAGCAATCAAGATATAGGTTACTGCGTTAATGATGTCGGTAACCGAGCTCATTACAAGCCCGACGTAGTCGCTGTAATTGATTCGTTGGTCGTCAGGCACGGAGCTATTGTAATCGTTAATCATAGCGATTACGGCTTCGCGCTGTTCAAAGCTTGCAGGGTAAATTTCAATCCTGTTTGGTACGTCCGTGTCTACAACGCCAATCTTTTTGCCGATATCGGTCATAATTTTGTCCGATTTACAGATTAAACTTTCGGGTTTATCCGGGCTATATAAAATGTTGTAGTAATCGTCTGCTAAAATAGTTCTGTTTTCCCTTAAATAACTCGTGTAAGAGTTGGTTTGGGTTTCGCCCGTTTCACCGTATTCGCGATTATACGCCTTTACTACGTCGGATTCCTGTACGGAAGCAATAAGTGACTCTGTAAGCGTTGGTAGGTAAGCAACCGTACCCGATAAGCAACCCGTGGTTACGCCTTGTTTTAAACGTACGACGCCAACGACGTTTAAGTTAACGCCTTCGCCGTCCTGAAGGCTTTGGGTGATTTCATCGTTTGATTTTGCTTTAAAGTAAGCGCTTTCCGGGTGTGCGTTATCGTGATAACCTGCAACCTTATAAAAATCAGGCGTGGTTAAGATGCGATACGACTGGCTCCTTAGTTCTTCGAACGTAACGCCGTTATAGAAGGCGTCACTACGGATACCCCAGTCAGGGTGGGTTTTGCTATATTCGTCAATATAATTTTTAACTAAAGCGTCAAGTTCTGCTTCGGTTTTAGTGCCGCTGTACAAATAGCTGTAAATAGTCTTTAAGAAAATCCAACGGATGTCGTTGATGTTCATGAAGCCAAGCTGATAAAGACTGATGTCGCTGATTTGGTTGTATGGGTTAACAACGACTACTGCTTGGTTGTTATTGGTTGGCCAATCACCTGAAATAATTTCGTACTGCTCCTTAACGAGATCGTAATTTGTCATTTCACAAAAAGCGTTGTTCGAAGCAAGGTAGTTTAAAAAAGAAGTGTAAACCGAGCTTATTGCCGAAGTGATTTGAGTGTTTTCACCTGCAGCGCCCGTTACGATTGATTGCCAGCTATCCGGTACGATTTCATTAAACCCTGGCTTTGCCATCGGGTAAAGTGTCTTAAAGCCGTCGTTATCGTAAATTTTATAGGACAGGTCGTAGCCGTATTTTACGGTAGCAACCACGTTTTTATACTTTTCCTTGGTCCAGTCCGAATCGAGCCACTTTTTAAAGCCTGAAAGGTCGTTGGTCGCCATACTACCTGCAACGCTTGAAAGCATTTGGCTGATAACGTTTTGGCTGGTTGCCTTGGTTGTGTCGGGGTATTTTTCGCCTTCCGTTTGGAAGTTACCCATCAAAGATACCGCAATAGACGTCATATCAACGCTTGCTGTGGAAATTGTTATCGGGTCGCTTGAAAGTGTGTCGCGCTGTACGTTTGAAACGTAAGTGTTAAAGCCCGTTGAAACGGACAAAATAAGTGCAATACCGATAATACCGATTGAACCGGCGAGCGACGTTAACACCGTGCGCCCACGCTTTGTGAATAAGTTGTTCAAGCTTAAAGAAAGTGCCGTTAACAGGCTCATAGACGGCTTTTTAGCCTTTTTAGTCTTTTCTTTCTTGGCTGATTTTTCAACTTCTTCATCGGAAAGTGGGTTGGTATCGCCGATAATTAAGCCGTCGTGTAAGCGTATGATTCTCGTGGAATATTCTTCAGCAAGCTCGCCGTTATGGGTTACCATTACTACAAGGCGCGTTTTAGAAAGTTCCTTTAAAATGTCCATAACCTGAACGCTCGTTTCGCTGTCCAATGCGCCCGTTGGTTCGTCGGCAAGGATAATGTCGGGGTTGTTAACGATAGCCCTTGCTATTGCAACCCTTTGCATTTGCCCACCCGACAACTGGTTGGGGCGTTTGTGTAATTGGTCGCCAAGCCCAACTTCTCTTAATGCGGCGGCGGCGCGTTCACGACGCTCGTTTCTATCAACGCCCGAAAGCGTTAATGCAAGCTCAACGTTTTTAAGCACTGATTGGTGTGGGATAAGGTTATAGCTTTGGAAAACAAAACCAACCGAGTGGTTTCTATAGGTATCCCAGTCGCCGTCTTTAAAGTTTTTAGTTGAAGTTTCGTTAATGACTAAATCGCCAGACGTGTATCTGTCAAGCCCACCCACGATGTTTAAAAGGGTGGTCTTGCCACAGCCTGACGGACCTAAAATTGAAACGAATTCACTTTCACGGAAGTTAACGCTTACGCCTTTAAGCGCTTTAACAGCCGTTTCGTTTTCGCCGTAAATTTTGACGATGTTTTTAAGTTGAAGCATAATGTATCCTTATTGGGCGTAGTAGCCCGATGATTATTAACGTAAGTATATTATCGCCCTTTTGTAAACGTTTTGTGAGTGTCTTGCTATAAGTTTGTAAAAACTACGTTTTTAGCAAATTTTTTTAAGGGCGCGAGATATAATTATAATTAAAACTTGCGTTACCCGTTTACAATAAAACCAAATTTTAAAGCCTTTTAACGGTAACGTTTACACAAAAAACCCGCCTATAAGCCGTTTATCTCAACTTTTTAAGTGAAAATGCTTAAGGCTAGGTATTTTATATTAGTCTTTGCGTGGGATAACTGCGATATCAACGTCTAAACCGATAGGGTCTCCCTTTTCTTTAATGATTTTCAACGTACCCTTTTCGTTAACGACGCGTTTTGCCTTACCGCCCGTTATGATACCGCAAACGTCAAAGCTGTACTTATCCTTTTCCGAAAGGTAAGGTACTAATTCGTTTGCTTCGCTCATATCAACGTGGCCAACGTGGTGGCAAGCCTTTAAGTCCCAATCGTAAAGGTAAACCTTAATTTTTGAGCCGTCGTAAATTACGCCAGTCTTTTTAAATTCCTGGTCGGCAAATTCGTAAACGATATCGTCTTCGTATTCTTCCTTGATTTCAGAAGACTTTAAGCCGTCAAACTTATCAAGATAACCAAGCTTTAAGCCTTGCTTGATTTCAGCGTCGATTATATCCTTAACCTTTTCGCCAACGTCGTTTTTCTTATCCGTGCCTAAAACCTTAAAGCTTGCCGAATAGATAACTTCGTTTGGGCGATAGATAAGCTTTCTGCCACGCTTTGCGCACATATCAAGCATAAGCTGTTCGTTTTCAGGTGGTGGTGTAAGCTTGAACGTTTCCTTTTGTGGCTTTTGTTCAACAACTTCTTCCTTATCTTCAGCGTCTTCGCTTTCTTCAGCTTTTTCAACTGGAGCTTCTTGAACAACTGGAGCTTCTTCAACTGCTGGTGTTTCTTCAACGACAGGCGCTTCTTCGTGGGCTTCGGCTTGCGCGCGTGGGCCGTTAAAGTTTTCGCCGAAAATTGCAAGGTAAATTTCAAGCACCTTATCGCTTGTTAAAGTAATTGCCTGTTCGGTTTGGTGTGGTTTATGTTCGTAAGCCTTGTCGCAAGTTTCTTCTACAACGGGTGCTTCTTCAACTGCAGGTGCTTCTTCAACTGCAGGCGCTTCTACAACTGTTGGTACTTCTTCAACGACAGGTGTTTCTTCCACAACTGGTGTTTCTTCAACAGCAGGTGCTTCTACAACTGACGCAGTATCCTTTGCGATTAACTTTTTAAGCCAAGCTTCTTTTTCAGCGCCACTTGAAGTTTGGTATTGGCACACTAAATAATCTGGGCATTCATCGCAAGAAGTTTTACATTCTAAAATAATATCATCGTAATTCATAAATCGTAATACCCCTTTTTAAGGTAGAAATATTATAACCTTTAAACAACCTTTTGTCAAACACATTACGATAAATATTATATATTTATGTTGTAAGTATATTATTAAATTGTTCGCGTGGCTGCGCTTGTGGGCGTGCGTGCGCGTTCTACCGGCAAAAAACACCGTAAAAACGCTTAAAACATCGCAAAAACGTTAAAAAACCATTAAAAGACCATAAAAAACACGCGGAATCATTTAAAACCGCGCGTTTTATTGTGTTTTTTAGTTGTTAGTTTTGTTTAGGATTGCTCTTATGCTTCTTCAAAAGAGTCGCAACAGGTACAGCTTTGACAGTCGCAGGTAACCTTAATGGTTTTTAGCGTACAGCTTCTGCCTGAATAGTTGTGCTTACATTTTTGCACGTCACAAACGATGCCGTTGTTTAAACTTTCCAAGATAATACCCCCTTTAAAGTCGTTCACAATTATTATGCCCCACCAAAAAAAGATTATACTGCGCGCAATATTTTTCAGCAAAAATGAGTGAAAAACCTTCTAAAATCATAAAAACGCGTTAGGTGGCATAAGTATAGAACTAAAAAAGGAGTGTTTTATGTTGAACGTTACGAAAAAAGATTTAAAGGTTTGTACCCAAAGCCTGGCGTCGTTTAAAAACACGGTTGAAACGGGGCTTAACCTTTCGGCTGAAAACCAAGACAAGATAATTTCGGCCGGCGGGGCTATTAAGGAAGCTTCCTGCCATTTAGAAGACGGGTTTATTCATTTCACGGGCAAGGTGTATTTTAACGTGGTGTTTACAGGTGAAGAAATGGAAAGGCTTGAATCGGGCGTTAAGTTTGATTACAAGCGCGCAATTTCTGGCGCACCGTCAAGCGCAAGGGCAAATTTTACGCTTTCCGATATTGCCGTAAAGGAAGACGGTGGTATGCTTTACGTTGTGGCAGAGCTTAACGCCGACGTGGTTTTCACCTTTACCCACACCCAAAAGGCGGTTTCGGGTGGTAACCTTTTGATAAAACCCTTTGACGTTGATACCGACGAAAGCTTTTATTGTCGCGCAACCTTTAACGGCGAAGAAAATTTTGAGCGTGAAAAAATCAAAAAGGTGCTTTCGTCTAACGTTGACGCCTGCATAACTTCAGTGCGCGCGCGTGATGACCAAGTGGTGGTGGAAGGCAGGGTTTACGCTAACCTTGTGATGCTCCCGCCAAGCCCAAGCGCCGATATCGTAAAAGAGCGCTTGAGCCTTCCGTTTAGTTATGAAATCGAATGCGTTGGCGCAAAAGAAGGGGATAACTGCTTTGCAAGATGTAACGTAAAAGGTCAAACGGTTAAGGTTTTAAACCTTGAAGAAAGCCAAAACAGTCAAATTTCGGTTTGTTTTAGTTTAGATATTTTTGCTTGTGCTATGCGTTGCGTTTCTCAAACCTGCGCGTGCGACGCCATTTCTTGTGATTTTGAGGTTGAAAAGCAAACGCGCGAGATTACTTTAGATAGGTTTATAGGTCAAAGATACTGCACCGAAAGGGTTTTCGGTAAGGCGATTTGTCAAGTGCCTGAATACGCGCGTCTTGTTTGCGCGATGCAGGAATACGTAGTTACCACCGGCGTTGACTTTAGTGGTGCGGAGCTTGTAATAAGTGGTATTGCTTTTGCCGATTGCGTGTTCAGTGGCGACAACGGTATAGAGCAAAGGCGCGCAGAAATGCCCTTTGAAATCAAGCTTGATAAAAACGGGCAAACGGTAAGCGACGTTAAAATTGTTATCGAAAGCTTAAACGCAAAACTGAAAAGTGGCAAAATAGAACTTGACATTAGCTTAAAGGTATGCTTTAATGAAAGCGTAACAAAAACCTTAAGCGTGATTGAAGAATTAACTCAAGGCGAGCAAAAGTCCACCTATAAGTCGGTTATCAGTGTATATATGGCTAAAAAAGGCGATACCGAGTGGGACGTAATGCGCGCAATGGGCGAAACAAGGGAAGTAATTTTGGCTAATAACCCGAATATTAGCTTCCCACTTTCAACCGAAGAAAAGATTATGGTTTTTAGGAACGAATAAAAAACACAAAGGGTAGTTATTATGAAGACTGTTAGGGTCAACGCCTATGCAAAGGTTAATTTGTTTTTAGACGTTGTCGGCGCGCAAAACGGATATCATAACCTTGACACGGTTGTCGCAAGCATTTCGCTTTGCGATACTATCACCATAAGCAAGCGCAAAGATAATAAAATAACGACCGTAATGCGTAGCCAAGGCTTTAACGGTGTAATACGTGGTGCAAACAACAACGCCACAAAAGCCGCAAACGCTTTTTTAAGAAAAGCAAACGTAAACGCTGGCGTTGATATTTCAATAACCAAACGCATACCAATCGGTGGTGGGCTTGGCGGTTCAAGCGCTGATATTGCAGGCACGCTTTTAGCAATGCAAAAGCTTTTTGAAACAAACCTAAACCTTAAAGAAATCGCTGATGAAATAGGTAGCGATTCAGGGTATATGCTAAAAGGTGGTTGGGCAAGGCTCCAAGGTCGTGGCGATAAGGTAACGCCACTTGATAACGTGACTAAAAAATTACAGCTACTTATCGTGCACACGTTAGGTGGCGCGCAAACGGCCGACTGCTTTAAGGCTTATGACGATGCGCCCATTGAAGCTATAGAAAACGGCGCTAACAGGCTTATAGACCAACTTCTTGATGAAAATGTGCAGGATTACGGCTTTTATAACGCGCTGTTTTTAGCGTCGTGCAGCGTTAATCCACAAATAAAAAACACCGTAAACGCGATAAACGCTTTTAACCCCAAGCAAGCATTTATGAGTGGTAGTGGTAGTTCAATTTGTGCAATATTTGATAATACCGAGCAGTTAGATTTAGCCTTTGAAGGTTTAAAGCAAGGTGGCTTTAGCGTCTTTAAAGTACAAACGCTTACGGCTAAAGAAGTAAGCGACAATCTCTTCAATTAAATATGGCTCTGTTACAAAACCTTATTTTGGCTAAGTTATAGTTCATTTTAAGTTTAAACAAAAATCAACCATTGATTGTGACATCGCCTTAAATATAAAATAATACGACACGGGCAGGTTTTTTCAACCTGCCTTTTCGTTATGGTATAAATTGCATAAAAAATGGTTATAACTTAAACTGTCATAAAAATTTTAAGGCAGGTAGTTATGAAAAAGTTATGCATAAGTTTTTTAATCGGCATCATAATAGTTTTATCAGCGCTATGCATCTCGTGTAGCGCGCAAAAAACCGAATATTTAAGAATACACGTGCGCGCAAATTCTAATTTAGATGCCGACCAGGAAATCAAGTATCAAATTAAGGATTTAGTAGTTGAGTACCTTACGCCAATTTTAACAAACTGCGCCAGCAAACAAGAAAGCCTTGCCCTAATCGAAGCGCATAAAGATAGCGTTAATCGGCTTATAGACGGGTTTTTGGCTGAAAATGGCAAAAAATATCGCGCAAAGGTGGAGTTAAAGCAAGAAGCCTTCCCCACGCGCGTTTATAATGACGTTGTTTTAGAAAGTGGTGTTTACGACGCGCTTATTATAACGCTTGGCGAAGGTCTTGGCGATAACTGGTGGTGCGTGGTGTATCCGCCCTTATGCTTTAGTAGTGAAAAGGTTGAATATCGTTCGGTTATAGTAGAGTTTTTCAAGAAAATTTTCAATTAAAGCAAAAGGAGGATAAATGAAAAAGGGATTGAAAATTATTGCAATCGCGCTTTTATTGGTATGCACCTTATTTGGCACGGTTGCTTGCAACAAAATGACAAACACCAAAAACGGCGATTGGTCTTCACAAACCCTTGTTACTGAAGCTGCGGTCATAAAGCAGGGCAGTCGGGGTGAAACGGTAAAAACAATCCAACAAAAATTAAAGCGTTGGGGGTACTATAACGGCGCAGTTGACGGCATTTACGGTTCGCAAACCAAGGCGGCAGTTATCTATTTTCAGCGTAAAAACGGCTTAACGCCAGACGGTATCGTGGGTGCAAAAACCCTTGCGGCGCTTGGGATGAGCGCTTCAAGCTTAAACTCAAGCCAAAGTGGTGGCGTGGGTGGTTATTCTTCGGCTGACGTAAACTTGTTAGCGCGCCTTATTTACGGCGAAGCGCGTGGCGAAAGCTATACCGGTCAGGTTGCGGTTGCCGCCGTAGTTTTAAACAGGGTTAAAAGCGCGTCCTTCCCAAACACTATTTCGGCAGTAATATATCAGCCTTACGCATTTTCGGTTGTAAACGACGGGCAAATCAACCTAACGCCAAACCAAACGGCAATCAACGCGGCAAAAGACGCTATCAACGGCTGGGACCCAACGGGTGGCGCGCTGTATTATTACAACCCGGCAAAGGCAACAAGCTCTTGGATTTACACGAGAGAAGTAACCGTGACCATTGGTAATCACGTGTTCGCGATATAAGGAGTGAGTATGGAAAAAGAAAAGAACAACGCCATTGAAAAGGTAGAAAATTTATCTGTGGACACAAAAAAGGAAAAAGTCGCGCATACAAAAGGCTCAGAGGCAAAAGAAAACCCTGCAAAAAAGGTTGAGCGTGAGCTTACTAAAAGCAAGACGGTAACTAAAAACGAGCAAAATAAGACGGCTCAGGATAAAAAAGACGTTGAAAAGCGTGAAAAACGTGTTGAAAACGCCATTGCTAGAAAGAAAGCCAAAAAATTAAGGCTTGAAGAAAAGAAAAAGGCCCTTGCAAAACGCCAAAAGGCGCTTGAGGCAAAGAAACAGCTTATAAACAAACGCCGTGAAGAATATCGCGCTGAAAAATTGCGCGCACGCGAGGAACGCCTTGCAAGGCGAGATATGTTAAAGCACGAAAGCGCTGAAGAACGCGAAAAACGTTTAGCCGCTGAAAAGCAGGCGAAAATGAACGCCAAGCTTAAGGAACAGGAAAGAAAATACGCCCTTCGCGCTAAAAAGTCTGACGAATTGAAGCAAAAACGCGCAAACGCCCACGCTTTAAGGGAGCAACGCCACGCATCGCGCCAGCAAAATAAGGAGCGCAAGCACTCGCGCGGTATCGGTGGCTGGCTTGCGGCTGTAATTTCGTTAGGCTCGGCAACGCTTGTTCTTGCAACCTTGTTTACCTTAAGTATGATAAACAATAAGGGTATGAATTATATGGGCTCAAGCGCAGTTGCTGAAACCTATTACGATTTAGTCGATTACGTTGACAATTTAGAAGTAAATATGTCAAAATTGCTTGTTTCCAACGACAAAGCACAGCAACAGCGTTTGCTTACTGAAATCACTACGCAGGCAAGTCTTGCTGCCGACGATATCAGCCAATTACCTTTAAAAGACGAAGCAAAATATTACACGACAAAGTATATAAATCAGGTGGCAGATTACTCAAAATACCTTGTTAACAAGCTTATAGACGGAGATTCGCTTTCTGAAACGGACAAGGAAAACGTAACCGAGCTTTACAAAATTAACACCGAACTAAAAAGGGAGCTTAATATGCTTGCCACAAGCGTTGGCGAAGATTTTGATTTTAACGACCTTCTAAACGACGGCAAGGATAACCCGATTTTAGATAAGTTTACCGAGCTTGAAGCAAACGCAGTCGAGTACCCTAAATTGATTTACGACGGGCCGTTTTCCGACAGTATCGAGAAAAAAGACCCAAAGGCTATTGACGGAGAAGAAATAACCAAGCGTCAGGCTGAAGAAATTTTCAATAATTTGTTTGCAAAGCACAATCTTGAAAACGTTGAAGCAACGTCTGAAGCAAACGGAAAAATCCTTTGCTATAACGTTGAAGCAGACGTTGATAACGGCAAAATTTTTGCAAGCATTTCTAAAAAGGGTGGCAGGCTTGTTATGTTCAACAACTATCGCGATTGCACGGCACAAAACAAAACGCTTGACGAGTGCGTTGAGCTTGGCTACGAATTTTTACACGAGTTAGGCATTGACAACGTCAGCGCAGTTTGGGCGACTGAAAACGGCGCAACGGCATATATCAATTATTGCGCAATGCAAGACGGCGTAATCTGTTACGCCGATATGATTAAGCTTAACGTTTGCAAGGAGCGTGGCGTCGTTTCTGCGATGGACGGGGTTAGTTATTATCTTAACCACACGGCACGCAAAGTAAAAGAGCCTTTAATCTCACGCGAGAGTGCGCTTAAAAACCTTTCAACCGATATCGTGGTTGACAGCGTGCGTTTAGCAGTTATCCCACGTGGGGAAACAAGTGAAACTTTGGCTTACGAAGTCGCAGGCACGTATAACGGCGTAACCTATTACGTTTATATCGATGCAACCACGGGTAAGGAAGTACAAATTTTTAGGGTAGTCGAAACAACCGAAGGCCAACTTTTAATGTAAAAGTAGGGCTATAAGCCCGTTAATAAACAAAAAGCACGCTATTTGGCGTGCTTTTTTGATATACTGGCAGGGTTGAATAGGGGGTCCTGACGGCATCGCGCTATGCGCGAGCCTCAGGATG
>JAZTYT010000213.1:0-2137 GCA_045637045.1 Christensenellaceae bacterium
AGAACAAGTTGAAGTACCCGTGTCAAACAACGAAGAAAATTAAAGAACGATTGTTTTTTTAATTAATGATAAAATGATAGACCTTCCTAACAATAAGTAAAAGCCAAAATAAATTTTAACAATTTTCAAATAATATATAAAAAACGTTTGACTAAAATGAAAAATTGTTATAAAATAAATAGGCTTGAAGGGGAGTGGCTCAACGGTAGAGTAGCGGTCTCCAAAACCGTAGGTTGCGTGTTCGAATCGCGTCTCCCCTGCCAAAAAATACTGCAGAATAATTTCTGCAGTATTTTTTTATCCAAACCGCAGGTTTAGTATATCAACAGCCCTTTGGGCTGGATATCATTACTTTTCAGCGTGTATATTACTACTATTTATGAATAAAAAAAACCTTTGACAAGCGTCAAAGGCATTAAAATTATTCAACTGAAACGGCTTCAACGGTTGAGCCTTCAATCACGCTTAAATAAAACTGCTCAAGGGTTACGCCGGTTTTTTCGATTTCTTCAACAGTCTTAACGCATTGAATTTGACCTTTACGGATAATTGCAATACGGTCACAAATACGTTCAACAACGTCAATAATATGGCTTGAGAAGAAAACGATGTTGCCTTCTTCAGCATGACGGCGCATACATTCTTTAACCTGGAAAATGCTGTTAGGGTCAAGACCTGTTAAAGGCTCGTCTAAAATCCAAACCTTTGGGTTATGAATTAGCGCTGACATAATGGTTACCTTTTGCTTCATACCGTGCGAATAGGTTTTAATTTGCCTATCAATAGCGTTATGGAATTCAAAAAGGTCTAAAAAACGGGATAAGCGCGCGTTAACGTCTTCCTTTGGCACGTCGTATAAGTCGGCAACGTAATTTATATATTCCCTTGCCGTTAAGTTTTCATAAAGGGCGTAATGGTCTGGCACGAAGCCCATTTGCTTTTTTGCTAAAACGGGTTGGGTTTTAACGTCGTAACCAGCAACTTCGATTGCGCCACCGGTGATGGTTTGTATGCCAACCATACTTTTAATAATGGTTGACTTGCCTGCACCGTTTGGACCAAGGAAACCGAAAATTTCGCCACCGTGGACTTCTAAACAAGCATCTTTAACGGCATAAACGTCAGAATTGCCGTAGCGTTTTGTAAAGTTTTTCAATATCAATTTGTTTGAATTTTCCATATTGACAAAACACTCCCTTAATAGATTAAAGGTTTGCAAAAATTAAAGCAAGCTTTAATCTTCACAATTCTATCACAATTGATAATTTGTGTCAATTAAAAAACAAGCCACAAAATAAAAAGTATTTTATTTTATTGTGGTAACAACGTAAAATTAGCTCTAATTTTAGCCTTTTAAATCTAAAATGTTGCGATAAACGGCTTATAGCCCAACTTTTGTAAATTTTACAAGTAAAAACGACCGTCAAAAATATCGACGGCCGTTTTTATATTAACCTATATTAAAATTAGTATTTTTTCCTTTCAACGTAGGTTGTGTGTAAAACTTCGTGAGCTTTGTGGCTACCTGGTTTGCCAAGGAATTCTTCGTAAATTGCCTTAACAACAGGGCTTTCGTGGCTCTTTCTGATTGGGGCTGATTTATCGATATCGTATAAAACTTTAGCCCTTAACGCTTGAACGTCAACGGTGCGTCTTGTATAAGCGTCAACGATTGGTTGACCACCACCGTTTACGCAACCGCCAGGACAAGCCATAATTTCGATAAATTGATATGGTGACGTGCCGTTCTTAATTTGGTCACAAATGATTCTTGCGTTTTCAAGGCCTGAACATACTGCAACTTTAACTTCTAAATCGCCAACCTTATAGCCCGCTTCTTTGATACCCTTCGTGCCCCTAACTTCGGTGAACTCTGGGTTTTCTAAAGTTTGACCAGTGATGGTTTCAACAGCCGTACGGAGAGCTGCTTCCATAACGCCACCAGTTGCACCAAAGATAACGCTTGCGCCTGAATATTCGCCTAATGGGTTATCAAATTGAGCGTCAGGGATTTCTCTAAATAAGATACCTGCGCGTTTAATCATCTTGGCAAGCTCACGGCTGGTGATTGCAGCGTCGATATCAGGATAGCCTGCAGCTGATTGGTTGTCACGCGTCTTTTCAAATTTCTTTGCAA
>JAZTYT010000214.1:0-4365 GCA_045637045.1 Christensenellaceae bacterium
CGCTATCAGAAGGGACCATAAAGCATAAACTTAAAACCAAGACTGCAGCCAAGGTTAAAATTTTAAAAATTTTATTCTTCATAATTTAACCCCAATTAGTTATTAAAACTAATTATATCACCAAATAACACTAAACGCAAGTGATATTTAAAAATTAATATGTTTCTAAATTTAAAAAAGGGTTTTTGCAAAGCAAAAAGTTTACCACAATTATTCATTAGGCGTAGCCGACTTCATTATTCATTTTTCATTAAAAAAGTGGCTTATAGGTCGATTTTCGGCCATAAACCACTTTTTTATCAACACTCAATCTTGGCGTTGCTACCGCCGTTGCATGTTTTAGTTATAATAATTTGCTTGTCAATCCTTGCTTTTAGTTCCTGTACGTGTGAGATTATACCCACCAAGCGATTGCCTTCGGACAGGCTTGTTAATGCCTTGATAGATTGTGCAAGCGATTCTTCGTCCAATGAGCCAAAGCCTTCGTCAACGAACATCGTGTCAAGCTTAATCCCCCCTGCCTGCGCTTGAATTTCATCCGACAGCCCAAGCGCCAACGACAGCGAAGCAATAAACGATTCCCCGCCCGACAATGATTTTACACTACGTAAGCTACCGTTATTGTGGTCGATTACGTCAAGGTCAAGCCCCGTTTGGCCTTTGTTGTTTTCAGCGGTTTTTGCCCGGGTTAGCTCGTACCTACCACCCGACATAATCATAAATCTGGTGTTGGCGCGCGCGATTATCCTGTCAAAATACGTCGTTTGCACGTAAGTTTCAAGCATAATTTTTTCCTTGCCTGAAAGCGTGCCGTTTGCCGTGCTTGACAAGGCTTTTACAAGCTTAAGCCGTTCTTCAACGCCCAAAATCTGGCCAAGCTTTGCGTTTATGTTATCCTTTAAAATCCTGTTTGCCGTAAGCCTTGCGTTTACGGTTTTTTGTTGGGCGATAACGCTTAAACGACGGGTTTCAAGGTCGTCAAGCTTGGCGCGCGTTTGTTCTAAATCAATATCCGTTGCGCCAACGAGCGTCAACCTTGCTTGTTCAAGCTTGGCTTTAAGGGTAATCACTTGCGTTTGCCAATCGTCGTAAGCCTTTTTAGCGTCTTTAAACGCTTTTTCAAGGTCTGATTTTTGCTTAACCAACTCTCGTTGCTTTAATAAGCACTCGTTTTTATCCTTAAAAGTCAATCTTGCCCTGATGCTTTGCATCGCGCCAGCCAAGGCTTGGGCTTTGGTTTCTTCTTCAACGCCCTTTTGTGTAAGCCTGTTTAAGTTTTCCGTTTTATCGTTCAACTCGCCTTCAACGACGGGGATTTGCTCCAATAATTGTTTGCGCCTTTCAATTTTTGCTTGCAGTTTAGTAATTTCACCCGTTAATTGGGTATGCCTTTGGCGTAAAAGCTCAAGGTTTTGGTCAACGGTGTTTAAAGTGTTTTCGTCAAAATCACAATTAAGCAGTTCCCTTGTGGTTTGGATAACCGCTTGGCTCTTTTCAGCCACTACACCCTTAACTTGGCTTGCTTCAATGCTTGAAGCGTTCGCCGTGTCTTGTTTTTTATTAACGTCGTCTAAAAGCGCATCAAGGTCGGCTTTAGTGGGCGCGTTTTCAAGCCCGTGGGCAAGGTGTGGGTGTTCCAAAGCCCCGCATACCGGACAAGGCGCGCCACTTTGTAAACCCTTTGCCAAAACCCCTGCTTGGTCGTCAAGGTATAACTGGTATTGACTCTCGTATTCAGCCTGTTTTTGCTTGTAAGCATTACGGTCGGCAATATATTTTTCACGCTTCGTTGCGTAATCTGCTTCAGCGTTTTTAAGCTCTTGTATTTGCTTTTTAAGGCTGGCGTGTAAAGTGCCTTGCGCTAAAACTTCTTGAATCTTGCCTTCAAGCGCAGTTTTTTTAGCGACAACGTCGTCTAAAGCCTTGCTTTCTTGCTTGTAATCGGCAAGCTTTATTTTGCAGTCTTCAACGTCTTTAAAAGCCCTTTCCTTTTCAGTTTTGGTTTTACCAGCCTGCTTTAAAAGGCCGTCGTAGTCGGCTTGCTTGGTTTCAATAAGCTTAAAGTCCGAAAGCTGACCTTCTATTGCGACCAACTCTTTTGTAATGCCGTCACTCTTTTCGACGTCTTTTTCGGCAAGCTTAAGCTGATTTTCAAACCCTGTGGCTTGGGCGTTTTTTTCATTAAGCTCCAACGTGGCTTCTTTAACCGTTTGGCGCGCGCTTTCAAAGGTTTCAGCCAAGGTCAAGGCGTCACGCAGGGCGTTTTGCTCGCTTTCAAGCTGTAAAACGTGGTCGCCAAGCCACTTATCAGTATGGCTGTCGCGCGCGATTACGCTGTCTAATAGCTCTAAAACTTCGGTGGTGGTAAGCTCGCCTGCAATAGCTTTTTCAAGCGTTTGCCTGTCCAAATCATCGTCAGAAACTTGAATACCGCTTATATACTGTTCAATCCCACTTTTAATGGTCTTGTATTCGTTCGTAAGCTGTTGCGCGTCGGCCTTAAGCCTTTCCTGTAAAACAAAGTAAGGCCTTGTCTTAAAAATCTTCTGATAGATTGCCTTGCGCTCTTCGGTCGGTGCGCATAAGAGTTTTTTAAACTCACCCTGCGCAATCATTGCAATCTGACAAAACTGGTCAAAGTCCACCCCGATTATTTGCGAAACGGCTTCTTTAACGTCCCTTTCCTTGGTAACGACCTTGCCGTCGGGGTAATAAAGCTCAACGCTCGCCTTTTCAGTCGTAAAACCTTCGCCACGGCTCTTTGGTCTGTCGTAATCGGGGTTGCGCCTTATAAAATACTCCTTACCTGCGTATAAAAAGGTAAGCTCTACAAAGGTTTTGGCTTCGGGCCTTGCGTGGGTGGAGCGTAACATACTGCTTGCACGGCTACTGCCCGTCGCCTTGCCGTATAAAGCGTAACAAATGCCGTCGAATATAGTGGTCTTGCCTGCGCCTGTGTCACCCGTTATAAGGTATAGCCCCCTTTCACCTAATTTGGATAGGTCAAGCTCAATTCTGTCTGCGTAAGGCCCGAAAGCCGATAAAACAAGTTTTAAAGGTCTCATTTTTCATCCCCCCACACAGATTCTATCAGCGTTTTGACGTAGGCTTCCTGCTCGTCGGTCATAGGCTGATTGTTTTGTAGCGCGTAAAACTCGCTAAAAAGCTGTAACGGTGATTTTTGCTCGATTTCCTTTACGCTACCGATAACGGAGTTTTTACGGGTGCGCGTGTTGTCGTAATCAAGCTTCATTAAGTTAGGATAAACGGTTTTCAGCTTAGAAGCCGCGTCGATTACGTCTTCTTCATCGGTAAGCGTTATATGAAGATAATCGTTTTTAAACCCACCCTTTTCGTAGTAATCTTTTTGCACAATGTCGGCGTATAAGCCCGTTATCTCCACTAAATCACGCAAAGGCTTAAACGGTATCAGGCTGATTTCAAGCCTACCCTTTTCGCCCAATTCAACCATAGTCATACTCTTTGTATGCTTGGCTTCTGAAAAGGAATATTTAAGTGGCGTGCCCGAATACCTTATATGCTCGCTACCAATAATTTGCGGGCCGTGGATATGCCCTAACGCAACGTAGTCAAAACCCTTAAACACGCTTGCGTCAACGTTGTCCGTGCCCCCAACGGAAATTTCTTCCGATTCAGAGCGCGTCGCACCCGTAACGAATTGGTGGGTTACTAAAATATTACGGTTTACGTCCTTTAACTCAACGTTTGAAAGCGCAAGCGTAACTGCGTCGGTATAGCTTGTAATCTCGCTATCGGGGAAAAACCTGCGCGCGTTGGCAGGCTTAATAAACGGTAGCATATAAACGCTGACCGTACCAAACTCATCGGTTAAATTTATGGGCGTAATATTGCCCTTGTAAACGGGTGCAAAATAGATACCGCTTGCGTCCATAAGTCGCGCGCCAAAGGAAAGCCTTTCGGGGGAATCGTGATTCCCACTTATGATAAAGGCTTTAACGTTGCGCTTGGAAATCGCAACCAAAAAATCATCAAAAAGCTCAACGGCTTCAGCAGGTGGCGTTGGCTTGTCGTAAACGTCGCCTGCAATTATTACGGCTGTTGGTCTTTCGGTATCTATTACGTCAATTACCTGCTGTAAAACGTGGCGCTGGTCTTCTAACATAGAAAACTCGTTCACACGCTTGCCAAGATGCAGGTCAGATAAATGCATTAGCTTCATTCTTGCTTACCCTAATGTAATTGATTATCTTATTATAACACTTAACGGCTAAAATTACAATAGTTATAAATAAATTATAATGAATTAGAGAAGACTTTTTGCAAGGCAAAAAGTTTACACCGTGCTACGCACGGACGTTTAATGAATAGTGAATAATGAAGTCG
>JAZTYT010000215.1:0-3288 GCA_045637045.1 Christensenellaceae bacterium
GCAAAGGGTGGCGTTGAGCCACAAAGCGAAACGGTTTGGCGTCAAGCAGATAAGTACCGCGTTCCCCGTATTGCATACGTAAACAAAATGGATATCAACGGTGCGAACTTTTTAGGTGCTGTCCAAATGATGCACGACAGATTAGGCGCAAACGCATTACCCATTACGCTACCAATCGGTAAGGAAGAATCCTTCAAGGGTATCATTGATTTAGTTGAACAAAAAGCAATTATTTACACCGATAACCTTGGCGGTCACGAAATCACCGAAATACCAGAAGATTACGTTGACGACGCAAACTTCTATAGAGAACAACTTTTAGAGCTTTGTGCTGAACAAGAAGACGAGCTTACTGATAAATACTTAAACGGCGAAGAATTAACCGTTGAAGAAATCAAACGCGCATTAAGAAAAGCAACGATTTCTATGGCAGTTGTACCAGTACTTTGTGGTTCAAGCTACCGTAACAAGGGCATCCAACACTTGCTCAATTCAATCGTTGAATATCTCCCAAGCCCAGTTGACGTTCCTGCAATCGTAGGCGTAAACAAAAAAGGCAACGAAGAAACGCGCCAATCATCCGATGACGAGCCATTTGCAGGCTTGGCGTTCAAGATTGTTACCGACCCATTCGTTGGTAAGCTTGCTTTCTTTAGAGTATATTCAGGCAAGTTAACTTCAGGCTCATACGTATACAACAGCACCAAAGGTAAGCGTGAAAGAGTAGGTAGACTCCTTCTTATGCACGCAAACCACCGTGAAGAAATCCCTGAAATTTGCGCAGGCGACATTTGTGCAATCGTTGGTTTAAAAGATACGACGACAGGCGACACGCTTTGCAACGAAGGCGCTCAAATCATTTTGGAACAAATGGAATTCCCAGAACCAGTTATCAGGGTTGCCATTGAACCAAAGACCAAAGCAGGCCAAGACAAGATGACCTTATCACTTTTAAAGCTTGCCGAAGAAGACCCTTCATTCAAGTTCTACACGGATAACGAAACAGGCCAAACAATCATCGCCGGTATGGGCGAATTGCACTTAGAAATCATTGTTGACAGATTATTGCGTGAATTTAAGGTAGAAGCAACGGTTGGTAAACCACAAGTTGCCTATCGCGAAACGTTCCGCAACAGCGTCGATGCAGAAGGTATGTACAAACGCCAATCAGGCGGTAAAGGTCAATACGGCCATTGTAAGGTTACCTTTGAGCCTTTAGAACCAGGCGCAGGCTTCGTGTTTGAAGACAAGACTGTAGGCGGTTCTATCCCCAAGGAATATATCGACCCTGTTCGCCGTGGTATCGAAGAAGCTGCAAAGAACGGTATTTTGGCAGGTTACGAAGTCGTTGACTTTAAAGCAACCGTATACGACGGTAGCTATCACGAAGTCGACTCATCTGAAATCGCTTTCAAGATTGCAGGCTCAATGGCGTTTAAAGACGGCGTTAAAAATGCAAAACCGGTTATTTTAGAACCGATTATGAAGGTTGAAATCATCACGCCTGACGATTACTTTGGCGACTTAATGGGTGACGTATCATCCCGCCGTGGTAACATCATTGGCACAGACGACAGAAACGGTGCAAAGGTTATCGAGAGCAATATTCCTTTATCAGAAATGTTCGGTTACGCAACGGATTTACGTTCCAGAACGCAAGGTAGGGGTCAATACACAATGCAGTTCTCACACTATAACGAAGTACCAAAGTCCATTGCTGAAAAGATTATCGGCACAAGGGCTGGCGACTAATAAAAACTTTAGCGCTAATATATAAAGGCGCAAAAAATAAAAACAAAAAAATAAAAAATTAATTTTTAAAAAATTCGGAGGAAACAAACATTATGGCAAAGTCAAAATTTGACAGAAGCAAACCACACGTAAACGTTGGTACAATCGGTCACGTTGACCACGGTAAAACAACTTTAACAGCTGCTATCACTATGGTTATGGCTTGTAAGGGTCAAGCTGCGAAGATGAGATATGACGAAATCGACAAAGCTCCAGAAGAAAAAGCACGTGGTATTACAATTAACACCGCACACGTAGAATATCAAACAGACTCACGTCACTATGCACACGTTGACTGCCCAGGCCACGCTGACTACGTTAAGAACATGATTACTGGTGCTGCTCAAATGGACGGCGCAATCTTAGTAGTTGCTGCAACAGACGGTCCAATGCCACAAACACGTGAACACATCCTTCTTGCTCGTCAGGTAGGCGTTCCATACATCACAGTATTCTTAAACAAGACTGACCTTGTTGACGACCCAGAATTATTAGAACTCGTTGAAATGGAAGTTAGAGAACTTCTCAACGAATATGATTTCCCAGGCGACGACACACCAATCATCAAAGGTTCAGCAGTTAAAGCATTAGAAAAAGCAACTTCTGGTTGCCCAGACGCTGAAGTTTTAGCAGCTCCAGAATGCCAATGCATCGTTGAACTTATGGACGCTATCGACAGCTACATCCCAACACCAGCACGTGAAGATTCAAAGCCATTCTTACTTCCAGTAGAAGACGTATTCACAATTTCTGGTCGTGGTACAGTTGCTACAGGCCGTGTTGAACGTGGTGTAGCACACGTTGGTGACCCAGCTGAAATCGTTGGTCTTAAAGAAAAATCAACAACAACCGTTATTACCGGTCTTGAAATGTTCCGTAAGCTCTTAGACGAAGCACAAGCTGGTGACAACGTTGGTGCGTTACTCCGTGGTATTGACAGAAAGTCAATCGAACGTGGTCAAGTTATCGCTAAACCAAACTCAATTCACCCACACACAGAATTCACTGGTCAAGTATACGTATTAACCAAAGAAGAAGGTGGCCGTCATACACCATTCTTCAACAACTACAGACCACAATTCTATTTCCGTACAACTGACGTTACCGGTACAATCAACCTTCCAGAAGGCGTTGAAATGGTAATGCCTGGTGACCACGTAACAATCAAAGTTTCACTCATCACACCAATCGCTATCGAAGAAGGTCTTCGTTTCGCTATCCGTGAAGGTGGTAGAACTGTTGGTTCAGGCGTTGTTGCTTCTATCATTAAATAATTATAGTTATCTATAACAATAAAAGCTTTGCGGGACGCCGCAAAGCTTTTTTTACTCTGTTAATTTAAAAAGTGGGCCTATAGGTCGGTTATTTAATGAATAATGAAAATATCTTGTCATAAACTAACAAGTTGTTTAGGGGTTCCTGACGCCACAACCACCTGCGGTGGTTGGGCTCAGGATGACAACGTCTTGGTATATACTAACAACGTTTTTAACAACA
>JAZTYT010000216.1:0-2173 GCA_045637045.1 Christensenellaceae bacterium
CACGTGGTAAATCCGACGGGGAGATTATGCGCTTTTGCCAAGCCTTTATGACCGAGCTTTATAGATACGTTGGCCCTGACGTTGACGTGCCTGCAGGCGATATTGGCGTTTCACAGCGTGAAGTTGGCTTTATGTTCGGCCAATACAAGCGTATTAGGGGCGCGTACGAAAACGGCGTTTTAACGGGTAAGCATTTATCCTTTGGCGGAAGCCTTATTCGCCCCGAAGCAACGGGCTATGGTGCGGTTTATTTTTTAGAGCAGGTTTTAAACCACTTTAATAAAAAGATTGAAGGCTTAACCTTTGCGCTTTCAGGCTTTGGCAACGTTGCCTGGGGTAGCGCGAAAAAGATTATTGAGCTTGGCGGTAAGGTTTTAACACTTTCCGGGCAAGACGGTTATATCTATTTTGAAAAGGGCTTATCAAAAGAAGGCGCTGAAAACATCATACTTTCTCGCAAGCAAAATATGACCAAGCAGGAATTTGCCGACAAGTTTGGCGGTGTATTTTATAAGGGGCAAACGCCTTGGGGCAGAGTTAAAGCCGACGTGTATATGCCTTGCGCAACCCAAAATGAAATTGATTTAGACCAAGCCGTAAAAGGCGTTGAGCTTGGCGTTAAGTTTATTTGCGAAGGCGCAAATATGCCAACTAATAACCAAGCATTAGAATACTTTAAAAACCACGGCGTAATCGTTTGCCCGGCAAAGGCTGCAAACGCCGGTGGGGTTGCGGTATCCGGCCTAGAAATGAGCCAAAACAGTCAACGCCTTTCGTGGAGCAAGGAAGAAGTTGATTCAAGGCTTAAAGAAATTATGGCAAGCATTTACAAGCAAATTATTGAAACACTTGACGAGTTTAACCTTGAATACGATTTATGCTTAGGTGCAAACCTTGCAGGCTTTAAAAAGGTTGCAAACGCTATGATTTATCAAGGTGTTTACTAAAAAGTCGACCTATAAGCCAGTTATCGGTATATTTTAATAATTTTTGACGTTTTAAAAGGCGTAGCAAAATTGCTACGCCTTTTTTGTTTTTAGTTAATTATTTGTTGTCGATACCAAGCTCTAAGCCTTCGTACATATAGTCGTTCCACTTAAAGTTTTTATAGAAGTTTACGTGATAACGATGCATTTCTTCAACTAAAAGACAGAACTTCCAGACCGTTTGGTGTTTCGGGAAGATATCAAAATATTCGCCGTCTAAATAGAAGTTGAAATAGCTCATATCAACTTCGGTTATAAAGGTATATAAAGCCTTGTAGCTTGCGTGGAACTCGTAAGGCTCACCGTGTCTTGTACCTTGATAATGGAAGCCTTGATGGTCAATCCAAATCTTACCAGAGCCAACGATTTCGCTCGTTTTGTTGTTCTTTAAAAGCTTGTATTCGTTAAGGTTACCGATTTCGCATTCGTCTTCAAAACGATAGTTAGGATTTTCACGGATTTCCTTAATGATATCCATACGTTGGTTTTGCGACCAAACGAGTGGGGACTCTGGGATAACTGCGCCTTCGTAGGGGTGGAACTGATAATAATCGTCCATCGTTGCGCCGTTGCCACATTTCGTGCAGTAAATCTTGTCGCCTTCACCCTTCATAGTGAATTCACTACCACATTTAGGGCATTTGTAACACAAATCCTCTAAACGGTGGCAAATCCTGCCGTTTGTTTTCCACTTGATTTGTTTTTCTTTGTTCCAAGCGTATTCGTCGATACGGAATTTTTTGTTTACGATATCGTCCATTTCTTCAACGGATAAGCGTGCAACATCTTCCTTGCTGAATAACAGGCTTAAGGTTGCGTGGGTTTCGCCTAAGCGTTCATCCAAGCAAACCTTGGTGTTTTGCAGATATTGACCTTGAAGGTGGCAAAAATATACGGGCACTTTAAAGTGCTTGAACATTTTACTTGTCCCTGGTACGATTGGCTTGTTACCGCCAAAGTCACTTGCCAAGCCTTCAGGTGCAAAGGTTACGCAACCACCCTTTTTCAAAACCTTGCTTACGGCACGGATTGGAAGCGCGTCGGCAGCGTAATTCTTTTTAGGGATAACCTTGTTAAGCCCGAAAATGAAGGAGAATTTAGCGCGATAAAATTCGCTGTACCCTGCCATCATATTGGTAATACGTGGATAGCACGCACCCATTACGTACAAATGGTCAATACGCGAT
>JAZTYT010000217.1:0-4906 GCA_045637045.1 Christensenellaceae bacterium
ATAAGAGACAAATTAACCGATTAATAAAATTCTGTAAAGAATGTAATGAATACTTGCAAAATCAAAAATTAGGGTAACTCAAACTAACCACCTTGTTGGGGTAACACCAACAAGGTGTTCTTTTTTAATTTAAATAAAGACTTTTTGCCGTTGGCAAAAAGTTTACCACAATTATTCATTCTTCATTCTTCATTCTTCATTCTTCATTATTCACTAAAAAAAGACAGGCGCTTGCCTGTCCTTTTTTCATCTTACTTTTCCTTATAATATAATTGGCAGTGGCAGTAGCCTTCAAAGTCAGGGTCTTTGATTTGAGCTTTGAATTCTTCGCACATACATTTGTTTTCAGGTAGCTTACCTACCTTGCAGGGGCAAAAGCCGTCTTTCGCCTGTAAGCCTTCCTGTATGGTTTTAACAACTTCTTGATCTTCGTTAAATCTAATTTTCATAAATCACCTTAAATAATTATTGACAAAACTGAATTAATGCAAACGGCTGTCATAAAGCAAACTTTATAACAGCCGTATTGTTTAAGTTAAAGATTAATCTTTAAAAAGATTATTCTTCGATAGTTTCTTCAGCTGGTTCTTCAACCGGTGCTTCTACTTCTTCAGCCACTTCTTCTTGTGGAGCTTCAACTGGAGCTTCTTCAGCTACAGGTTCTTCAGCTTCAACAACTTCTTCAGCTGGTGCTTCTTCAGCTTCAGCAGCTTCTTCGATGTAGTGGATTCTATAACCGAAGCTCTTGCCTTCGTAAGGTTTAGCTTCAACTTCTTCTTCAACCTTTTCAAGGCCGTGTTCACGCATCATAACGTCAACAAGTTCTAATACTCTTGCGAGTTCTTCATCGGTGTTAACCTTTGAAAGCGCTGGGGTGTCAGCAAAGCCTTCGCCTTCGGCAACGTCAAGTGAGTAAGATTCAGCGTCTAATGCCAAGTAGCAGTAAACAGCGTCTTCGTGCTTGTAAAGTTTAACGAGCATCTTGCCGTCTTCAGCCTTTTCGTTAGCTTCGTAAAGCGCATAACCGCTTGCTGCAGCACGGATCTTAGCGAAGTATTCGTTGAGTTGTTCTTCGGTAACTTCAACAGCTTCTTCTTGTGGTTCAACAGGTGTTGGTGCGCCGATTTCGAGAACGTATTTAGCTTCGTCTTCAGCTGGTGCTTCAACTTCTTTAACTTCCTTGAGTGAGCAGGTAGAAATGAGTCTTGCAACCAATTTTTGAGCAACTTGGAAGTCGCTTCTTGCGTTGATAACGAATAATGCAGGTGTTTGTGCGCATTCTGCTTTTTCTGAACCAACGTTTCTTACTTCGTAGCCTTCGTTAGCGAGCGTCGTTGGGTCGAGCGCTAAGTAAAGGTTGATTGATTTATCTTCTTTGGTTAATACAGCGAACGTCTTTGTTTGACCTTCAGCAATAGCAACGCCTTCAGCTAAAGAAGCGTGTGATGCCAAAGCGTGTCTTAAATGTGCATAGTAGTTGTTGATTCTTTCTGGTGTGAGATCTAAATTCCATTTAGCGTAAGCCTTTAAAGCCCTACGTCTTAAAATGCTTGTAGCAAGGAAACGCTTTGTTAAGTCAACGTCTTCAAACCAACCTGCAAAGGTGTAGCCTTCTCTGGTTGGGTTATCAGGCATAACAAAGTGTTCGCCCTTTCTTGCGCGTACCTTCTTAACAGGCGTACCACCGTTAGAATCGAATTTAACTGCATAGCAAGCATACTTAAGTATGATTGAAATAATTATGATAAGTACTATTAAAGCAGCAACTGCGATGAGCCAGAAAACAGGGTTTGCGAATAAGTTTTCAGTACCGCCTGCTGATAAAGCAAAATTGCCTAAAGCCGTCGTTTCAAACATCAAAATGCCTCCGTTGTATTGATATTTTTGAGCAAGGACCTTTCCGTCGTCGTATGAGTAACAGAGAGAACCGGTTTGACCGTTTTGTGATAAAAGTTCGTGTGCTTTGTTAATGTCTTCTTTCTTGTTTTCTTCGCTACCCCAAACGCCACCAACGAAACCGCCAAGCATTTCGCCAAGGAAACCGTTGTTGCTTGTTAAAGCAAGGTTGTTGTAGTATTTTTCAAGATCAATTTCAATAACGTAGATAACGCCACCTGGCGTAGCTTTATTTACCTTTTCAACGTTGAAAGGCTTTGAACGGTCGTAAATGTTGATTGCAACTAAATAACCGATTGTTAAGCCTTCGTTTGTTGCGTTGATTGCTTCACCTGCTAAACGTGAATCAGCACTGCCGTTTCTTGAGTATGCAGCAATCTTAACCGTTGCTTTCTTTGGGAAAACTTTTGCAGGCTTGTTATCTCTACTACCGAGTTCAAATGATGATTTTATGTAAGCTTTAATCTTAATTGAGCCGTCTGTTGAAGTTAAAACTGAAAGGTTTTCACTTTCAACTGAACCATCGAGTACTGGGTGTTCTTCAAAGTAAGTTAACAAGTGGCTGATCTTATCGTCGTGTTCCTTTTTAACTTCTTCGCTTGCGCCGTTTACAAAGGCTTGAACTAAATTGTAGCAGTGACCTTGTACGTCGTTTGAAAGCATATTGTCAGGCACTACGTCAGTTGCGCCCCTTTCATAAGCCATTACGTCTTCATAGCAGTTGTAAACGTATTCGATAACGTTTTTAGCAACAGCTTCCATATTAGCGATGCAAGCTTCTTTTGCTTCAACGATTGCTTGTGCGTCTTCAGCGTCAGAAACAGCTTGGATACCTGCTAAATAAGCGTTTTCGATAACTGCGTAACCGTAACCGTCGGTCAAATCAGTAGTTTCATCGTAATAACCAACAACTTGGTTTGCTTGTGAGTTAGGATAGTTAATGTTTGCTGCCGTTAAGGTTCTGAACTTCTTTTCGATATCTGCCTTTGCTTCGATTTGGTCAAGGGTTAATCCAGCCGCATCAACGATAAGCGTTCTTGTTCCTGACATATCGTAGGTTTTGTAGTTAGTATCGTCAAGCAACAATCTTGCCTTAAGACCTTCAACCGTGTTCCAATGTTCACTACGTAATTGCGCTAAATATTCAAGAGTTCTTGTTGAATACTCAAATTTGGTTTTTCTTGTGATAAGCGCGTCGTATTTTTGCGCAACTTTAACGATTCTTTGCATAGTTTCAAAGTCGCCGTCTTGACAAAGTTGCCAGAAATACCCACCCTTTTCGAAAGAGTGACCGTTGTCAACGTAGCTCTTTTCGTCAATCAAGTAAACAACTTCACGGTATTTAGCAAAATAGGTTTTAATATCCGTTTGTTGTCCGCCTTGGTCTGCCTGGACGCTTGCAATACTCGTTGAACCGATGAAACCAAACACCGTGCACATAACAATAAGTATCGCTAAAATCGCCCTTTTAAACTTAATGTTCGCCATAAGCACTCCTTATATTACTGTCCGACAAAGCCTTTTTGCCCGCCTAAATAAAAATTAGTGACGGAAACTTTATCGGAGTATGTACTTGTTATTATAATATCACACGTGCGCGCATTTTACAATAATTTTGAGCAACTTTTTTATAATTTTTTAAAAAATTTTTCTCAAAAACCGCCTTATTGCCCAACTTTTGCTAAAAAACGTCCGTTTTTGGTGTCCGTTTTGTCCATAAAATATCCGTTTTGTCTTTTTAGTTTAAAATATCCGTTTTGTGTATATTGTGTCCGTTTTTGTCTTTTTGTGAGATTTTGTGTTTTTCTAAAATATGGCGCTATAGGTCGGTTTTTAATATATTTTTTATCCTAAACGCTTGTTTTGGGTTTGATTGCCGTTTTTTATCACTTTGAGAGCAACAAAAGCCTGGTTGCTTATAAAAAATAGTCTTTAACGCTTGATTATTAAAGTGTTTCGTGATAAAATTTTTATATGCTAAATAATTTACTTAATCCAAAGCTTACCCTGCCGCTTTTAATAGTTGGCGCGCTTGTGATTGTGATTTTAGTTATATATTTTATCGCAAAACGCAATCCACCAATGCCCAACTACTTTGTCAAAGACAGGTTAATGACCAACGTTGAGCTACAATATTACAGGATAATTTCGTCTTACCTTGGCGACAGGTACTTGGTTTTGCCACAAGTAAACCTTGCTTCGGTTATCGATAAAGAAGACCAAGGCTTTAGAACGGAGCTTTTTAGGAACGTGGACTTTGGCGTATTTGATTACAACTATCGCCCCTTACTTTTAATCGAGATTAACGACAACACGCATTTCAGGCGCGACCGGCAGGAGCGCGACAAAAAGGTTTCGGCAATATGCCGCCGTGCAAAAATGCCACTTGTGACCTTTTGGGTAAAAGACGGTATAGACCCTGAACGTATTGTCAAAACACTTAACAGGTACTTATAATTTATGCTGAAAATACTATTCGTTTGTTACGGCAATATATGTCGCTCGCCTATGGCGGAGTTTGTTTTTGCCGACAAAATAAAAAAATTGAATATTGAAGCCATAGTTAAGTCAAAGGCAACGTCGTCGGAAGAGCTTGGCAACCCCGTTTATTGGGGAACGGCAAAGATACTTGACAGGCTGGGCATTGATTACGGTAAAAAGCGCGCTGAAAAGTTAACCCCTGCCGACGGCTCTATGTACGACTTTATAATCGGTATGGAAGAAAGTAACGTGCGCGCAATAAAACGCATTATCGGGGACGGGGCGAGCGCAAGGGTTTTACGGCTTTTGGATTTCACGCCCAACCCACAGGACATTGCCGACCCCTGGTACACGCGCAATTTTGAGCTTACGTTTGAACAAATTGACAACGGAACCGATTGTTTGATACAATATTTAAAGGACAACGGGTACGTTTACTAATAATTTAAAGGTTTAAAATGAAAATTTTTGCTATAAGCGATTTACATTTGTCAACCACCGCGCCAAAGCCAATGGATATTTTTGGCAC
>JAZTYT010000218.1:0-4552 GCA_045637045.1 Christensenellaceae bacterium
TCCGTTAAAAAAGCACAACTTTTAACGGAAAAGCATTATTCTTACTTATTTATAAGAATAAGTATTGTGTTGTGGCACAACGCCACAACACAATACAAACCATTTTATTTAAGAATTATTTATTAAAGTAACTTACTTTAAAATAATCAAATTCTTAAGTACATTAGCTACAAATTACTTGTAGTTAACTGTGCCGCCTTGTTCAGCAACGTAGTCTTTCCAATCAGCATCGTCCATCGTGTATGTGTAGTATCTGATACCACCACGGCCAAGACCAAGGATATATTCTTCAGTCTTATAAACGATTCTCATACCTCTTAATGAAGCAGAAGTATCTGTTTGTAATGGGAAGATTGTTGAAAGACCCATATAAGCCTTTTCACAAGCTGCTAAGATTTTAACTCTTGATGATTGTTCTGAACCAGCACCAAACTTAAGAGCTGCTGTTTCGCCTGTAGCTTCGCCGTCAACGATAATACCAGCGTTGATTTCGTAACCGTTCATACAAGCTACCCAGTTGTATAATGAAGAACGATATACAACGCCTTCGATTTCAACGTCAACAGAAACTGCTGTCTTATCGGTGAATTCATCGTATGGGCTTTGGATAACCATGTACATCATTGTTGAGTATGGGTCAAACATAGAACCACCGTAACCTACGCCGAATAATACGTCAACCTTACATGTACGTAAAGCTTCACCGAAACCGTTTGAACCAAGTTCTTCTGAGTTTCTGAATGTTACGTGACCTTCAAATGGAGTGCCTTTAACAGCGTCTGTCCAGCAAGTTGCTAAGAAAGCAGCGCCTTCTGTGTAGTAGTTAACTTCTGATGGGATACCGATACAAATTTGAACTTCCCAGTTGCCAGAAGCGAGAGCTTCAGCTGAAATGAGACCTTGTTCAACAGCTTTGTTGTAAGCTTCTGTGAAGAGATCTTTAGCGCCTTCTGGGTCGTAACCGGTGATAGAAGCGATAGCTTCTTCTTTGGTTTCGAAACGTTTGCCTTCGCCAACTTGGTCAGCTAAGCCCCAGAATTCTAAGATAGCGTCTTTTGCTTCTTCTGTTGCACGATATGAAGTACCTGATAATGGGTCAGCAACGATCATTTCTGAAAGTAATGCTTTAGCAATACCAGACGTTGGTGATAACTTAAGGTTGAATGCTTCACGGTCAAGTGAGTAAGAAAGTGCTTGACGGAATTCAGTGATTGTAAGAACAGTCTTGTTAACTTCGTAACCAGTATTGATTGGTTGTGTAGCAGCTTGCATTTCGCCAAGAACGTCCATATCTGGGTTCATTGCAAGATACCAAGTAGATTCAGAGTCAGTATAATATAAATAAGGGCTTGAAATGTAGTCAGCCATATCTGCTGCTAATAAGCCGTAGCTGTCGAGTTCGCCTTTTTCAAACATTTCGCGACGTGTAGCGTCGTTATCAACCTTTTGTAAAAGGATTTGTGTTGTTTGATATTTGCCTTCGCCGTGGCCGTGCCATAATTCGTTCTTAACGTGTAAGATTCTTGAATCAGGAACGTATTCAGCTAACTTGTATGGGCCGAAGCCTACGAATGTGTCTAATGACGTACCATAGCTGTTTGTGTAAAGGCCATCTTCGTCAACACTTTCACAAGCTTTGTATGTTTCTGGGTGTACTAAGAAGAAGTCTGTGCAAAGATTGTAGCTTAAATCCCAACCTTGTTCAACAGCGTCGATGAGAACGATAACGATTGCGTCACCGTCAGCAAAGAAACCAACTTCGCTGAAATCCATTACTGGATATGTGTAAACGTATGACCAGAAGTGTAATTCTTCACCTGGGTCAGTTTGCCAAGGAGTAAGTGCAGCCAACCAAGCAGCTTTATATTCTTCGTTAGCAAGGATTTCGTTAATTGTCTTACCTGTGATTAATTCTAAAGTTTCAACTGGAGTACCGCAAAGAGCGTTGTAGAAACCATTGTAGCCGCCGTAAGCTTCTAAATATCTAGCGCCATAGTTAGCGTCAATCCAAGCACCAATGTAGCTGTGTGCGATGTCGAAGATAGCTTCATCGCCCATTTCAGAGATAGCTGTAGCCCAAACGTCAGCTTGTGAAGCCCATGCTGGGTATGCTTTTGTAAGTGGTTCTTGAAGTTCTGAACCTTGTTTGAAATAATTTTCAGCGTTAACGATCTTTAACGTGCCAGTATACATATGGTCAGCACGGTGGTTAGCTGCTGCTGGGTTAAGTAAAAGTTTAACAGATTCAACGAAATCTTCAGCTGTTAAAGCGTCACCGTTGTCATATACGAGACCTTCTTTAATAGGAATTCTATATGCATAACCAGTAGGTGCTTCTTCGCCTTCTTCAACTGCAGGGATGCCAAATTGACCAGCATATTCAGCTGTTACGTCTTCTGGAACGTCTGCTGCCATTGATGGAACGATTTCAAAACCTAAACTTGGGTTATCAACGTCTTTATAGTCGAACGTATATAAAGCGTCGCCAGTGTAGTCAAGTACGTAAGTACTGCTGTTTGTTTCGTATGTGTGTGGGTTCCAAGTTGTTGGAAGGTCTGACGGCCCCATACGATATGTGTATTCGCCTTCGCCTTCTCTTTTTTTGTTGCGATTACATGCTGTTAACGCAAAACAAGAAACAACCATCAAACATGCGAGCAATAAAGCCAATGTTTTTTTCATGATTTTTCCTCCAAAAAAATTTAAAAATTTTGTTGTTAATTTTAACGACGGGGTAAGCCCCGTTTGTGCCTAAATTGTGTAATTTGTTTTTTGCGTTTTGTAAAAAATATTGCGTTTCGCGTGTATTATATAATATGTTTGCAAACGGCGTGAAATTTGTTTGAACTGCGAATACACTTGAACGCCTACAAAATACATTTTTCAAAAGGTGTGCTATCACTTTACCTTACTAAAGGAATAAAGTCAAACTAAATTTTGCCCTTTTTTCATCTTTTTTTCATTTTGTGTTTATTTGTGCATTTTGCACAATAGATAATTCCGTTATTTAACCTATGTCGGTATTTCACGCACAAAAAGGGCAAAAAAGCCTTAAAATAGCCGTTATTTACCACATTTAAACCTAATATGGAATTGGAAATTTTATATAAATGTACGCGAGTCGCGAACACCTTTCCGTGTGGGGTGAATAACTTATGCAAAAAATATACATTTATTCAACATTTTAACCAAAAAAACGGTCTTTTTTGTTCAAGTTGCTATTTTTGGATAAAATTGTCAATTTTTTGCATAATATACAATTATTCACTTTTTCTTGCATAATTGCAATAATCAAATTAACTATCAACTTATATTATTTTTAGCGCGCGATTAAATATGCTATTTCGCAAAAACTAATTTATTTAAGCTTTGTAATTACCTATGCTATGAGATTTTCTGGTTTTAAGTTACCTGATTTTGCATAAAAAAAGCGAGCAGTCAAGCCCCGATTACGGAAAAACTGCAACTGCTCGCAAAAGTTTTCTATTTGGTTAAGTTTTTAAAGAACTCGGTTAAGTAGTTAGTTTCGTGTAATTCTATCAAACCCCTGTCGCAAAGATTTGCAACGTTTTTATCAAACGGGATTTGGCAATAGTTTTCGATTTTGTTTACAGCCGAAATTTGCTTTACGTTGCCGTTGCCGAAGATATAATGCTTTTCATTACACTTATCGCAAATAAAATACGCCATATTTTCAACCATACCAAGGATTGGTACGTTCATAAGCTGTGCCATTTTAACTGCCTTTTCAACTATCATTGAAACCAAGTCTTGTGGGGAAGTTACGATGATAATGCCGTCGATGGGCAGTGATTGGAAAATGGTAAGCGGAACGTCGCCCGTACCCGGTGGGCAATCGATAAACATAGTATCAATATCTCCCCAAATTACGTCCGACCAAAATTGTTTAACCACGCCTGCGATAACTGGGCCACGCCAAACGACGGGGTCTTGTGGGTTGTCTAACAAGGAGTTTATAGACATAATTTTAGTGCCGAGCTTTGACTCAACGGGAAAGATGCCCGAATCGTTGCATTCAGCCCTTTGTTGCGCGCCGAAAACCTTTGGGATTGACGGACCTGTAACGTCAGCGTCTAAAACGGCAGTTTTATTACCCTGACGTGCGCTTTCTACGGCAAGCAAAGAAGTCACAAGCGACTTACCTACCCCACCCTTGCCTGAAACGATAGCGTAAACCTTTTTTACACTTGAAAAAGCGTTTAATTTTTCCTTTGGAATCTCCCTGTGCTCACATTTTTGCGAGCAAGTTGAACAATCGTGTGTGCAATTTTCACTCATATTTATCACCTAAAAAAAGTTAATAATCGGCTTATAGCCCTATTTTTGTAGTTTTTTTAAATTGGAACGTTTTCGTTTGTATAATAAGTTTTAGATGCAAGCAAGACGCGAAAGACGTGAATTTTTGCAAGGGAGCGTACTTTAGCGTACACAGAGAACTCACAAAAATTTGCTAATACCACACTCAAACCTATTTAACGTAAATAAGTTTTAGATGCAAGCAAGACGCGAAAGACGTGAATTTTTGCAAGGG
>JAZTYT010000219.1:0-2348 GCA_045637045.1 Christensenellaceae bacterium
TATTGCCGACCCCGTGCACGTTTCCACGCCTGCTTTAAAACTGCTGATTAAAAACAAGCCACACGATAAGGTTATCCTTATAACCGACAGTATGCGCGCAAAGCATTTGCCAGACGGCGTATCAGAGCTGGGCGGTCAAAAAGTAATAGTTAAAGACGGTCAAGCGCGCCTTGAAGACGGCACGCTTGCAGGCAGTGTTTTAAAAATGAATGAAGCCATTAAAAATATTGTTGGGCTTGGTATAAGCATAACCGATGCAGTTGATTTTGCTACCATTAACCCTGCCAAATGCCTTGGGATAAGTGATAAGATAGGCTCAATTAAAATTGGCAAAGACGCATCGTTTACGGTAGTCAATGATAATTTTGAAGTTCTTTATACTATACTTAACGGTAAAATTATTTATAAAAATTGTTAGATAATAATGGTTAAAAAGCATTGATATTCGCGCCAAAAGGCATAGATAAACGGCTTATAGGCCGACTTTTTATCAGGTTAACACAAAAACTGTTGACGAGAAGTTGTTAAATATGTTGAGCGTCTATTCAAAAACGTTGTCATCCTGAGCCCCCTTGTGGGGCGTCAGGATCCCCTTAAACTTTGCTGATAAGTTTATTAAAACATAAAGCCGACTGGTTTCAGTCGGCTTTATAAATAAGATTAATTAAATTTCATAGCTAAGATTTTTTAGTGCGGTAGCTAATGCTTTCTTATTGGTTTCTTTTGATTCTTTAAAAGTACTAAACGATCCACTTACGTTAACAACAAATTCATAATATTCGTTATATGCTTGCATTACTGCTTTTACTTCATACGACAAATCACTTTCTTTAGCTAATTTGTAAAGTGTTTTAATAGTTTCATCATTTGCTTTTATTTCATCAACTGTAGCTTCGTTATCCGAAAAAGCATATGCAATGGCAATATTAATATCACCTCTATATTTATCATCATAGATAGCATCATACCAATTGTCATATATAGCATCAGCGAGTGTATCTAACTTTTCTTGCGACTCCAAAACAGCGTCATAAAATTCTTGCACAGCCTTCTCAATCTTCTGTTTTTTGCCGCAACCCACAAACGAGCAAGTCATAACAACTAAAAGCAAAACAGTAACAATGTAAACAATTTTTTTCATAAAATATCTCCTTTTGTTTTTGTAAATATAGTATAACAAACTGGTATGTCAAATATTGATAATGACGTTATTTTTTTTGGTATTTTCTCATATTTAAATTGTTTATTTCGTCAATTTAATTTAACCACATAAACTTTATTTGACCAGCGCACGATAAACGCGTGGGAATAAGGCATTTGCGAGCCAAGTTTTCAAGCACTATCAATGCTGTGTGATATCTTTGAAGAAACCTTTGATGAAATTTTAACCTAAAAACAAAAAAAACCGACTGTATCCAGTCGCTTTTTATTATTAGCTATGAATCAAACTTGTGTTAAAAGAAATAAATAAGTTTTAGATACAAGCAAGACTATGCATTTGGCGCTTTTTATAAGGTCGCTAGCCTTAACGTACGTAATAATTATAAAAAATAACAACTTGTTGCGATGTATATAAAGCTTATTTCTCAATAACGTGCATGTTAATTTTGCGTTGCAAGGACTTTCCACCCCAGTTGAGCATTAAGTCAAGGTATTCTTGCGCGGTTATCGTGCAGTTAACACCCATTGCGTCGAAAACGTAGTCGGCTTCAACAATTTGTATTGGTAAATCTGTAAAGCCGTTTTTAATGTAGAAATTACGGCGGTTAACACGTTCTGACAGGTTAGGCGCATCACTATCAAGTGGCTCACGCGCCAAAAAGATGCGCTTATCACTATATCTTGAAATAAGCTCCTTCAAAGCCTTGCTACCATACCCTTTACCACGCAATTCATCTTTGATAGCAAAAAAGAATAAGTAAATTAAATCCTTATAATGCACAACGTGGATAAAGCCGACAAAGCTATTATCCTCTTTAGCGACTAAAAGCTCACCCGTACCACTTTTGCGCTTTTGTAAAAGCACGTAAAACGGTGGGCGTTCTTCTTTAGGGAATGCCGTTAAAAAGAGCTTTTTAATATGCTTTAAATCTTTAAATTTTGCATTAATTAATTCCATAGTATCACCTGCTTTTATTATATCACAACACACGCTATATCGCAACAATAATTAACAAAAAACATAAAAAGTGGGGCTATAAGTCGGTTAACACCACTTTTTATTCAAGCTTATCAGGTAATTTAGAGGGGCCTGACGGCACTCACTTTAAGTTATCTTGAAACTCAAGGGGATCCTGACGGCGTAAACGCTTTGCGTTTAGCCTCAGGATGCAATAACGAGTAAAAAT
>JAZTYT010000220.1:0-4672 GCA_045637045.1 Christensenellaceae bacterium
CAAGGGTAACCCGTCAGCTTATGCAAGAGCTTGGCCGTGATCCACATCCGTCTGAAATTGCTGAAGTTATGGGCATACCTGAATCGCGCGTAATCGAAATCCAAAAAATCGCGCAAGACCCTGTTTCACTTGAAACGCCTATCGGTGAAGAAGAAGATAGCCATTTAGGCGACTTCATTGAAGACTCTAACGCATTATCACCAAGCGATATCGTTGAAAACACAATGCTTAAGGAACACTTAATCACGGTGCTTGACACTCTCACCCCGCGTGAAGAAAAGGTTTTAAGATTGCGTTACGGCCTTGACGACGGCAGACCAAGGACTTTAGAAGAAGTTGGTAAAGCCTTCAACGTAACCCGTGAAAGAATCCGTCAAATCGAAGCAAAGGCGTTAAGAAAGCTTCGCCATCCATCACGCTCCAGACGTTTAAGGGACTTTTTAGACTAATGGACCGTTTTACAGTTTTAACCCAACTTTTATCACCCTGTGACGTTTTAGCCGACGTTGGTTGCGACCACGGTTACGTTGCCCACAAAGCCCTTGAAACGGGGATATGTAAGCACGTTTATATAACCGATATTTCAAAGCCAAGTTTAGAAAAGGCTAAAAGGTTACTTGATGAAACCTACCCTGATTGTTACACGGCGTATTTGACCGACGGGCTTTGTGGCGTGCCCCAGCCCGACCAGGTTATCATCGCCGGTATGGGTGGTATGGAAATTGCTAATATCTTAAAAAAATCGGCCTATAAGCCGATTATCGGGGTTTTTCAACCAATGAAGAACGCAAATATCTTGCGTAACGAACTTCATTTATTGGGTTACGGTATAAAAAAAGACTTTGTATTTTACGACCGTAATAAGTATTACGACGTTATAAAAGCAGAGCTTAATTATGACGACGGCTACACTCCACTTGAAAACGAGTTCGGCCGTGACAACCTAAATGGCAACCCCGATTTTAATAAATACTTACAATCAAGGATAAACGCAATAACCAAGGCGCTTGAATCGGTTGATATTTCACAAGATTCATCAAAAGCGCTTAATAATCAGCTTGAACAACTAAAGGAGCTTTTCTCAAAATGAGAATTAAAGAGATTTACGAGCTAATTGATTGCTTTGCACCGTTTGAACTTACTAACTTATACCGTAAGGACACGGGGTTTGTCGACAACAGTGGTATTATTATCAATACTGATGACGATATTACTAACGTCGTGTTTGCGCTTGACTTAACCGAAAAGGTAATTGAGTACGCGCAATGGGTAAAGGCTGGGCTTATCGTTACCCATCACCCTGCAATTTTTACGGGTATTAAAAGCATTGACGGTGTATTATTAAAAGCCGCTTCAGCAGGTATTGGCGTTATTTCCTGCCACATCAATTTTGATACTGCTGAAAAGGGTATTGACTACCATTTTGCTAAAGGTATTGCAAACCCTGACGATAAGGAAATCCAAATTTTGCACCCGTTAATTAGTGGTACAGGCTACGGCAGGAGATACCCTGTTAACAAAACTTTGGGCGAATTAGCGCAAGATATTGAAAAGAAATTTAACACAAAAGTCCACGTATATGGCGATAAAACGGCAAAAATTGAAACTTGTGCTTCATTTTGTGGGGCTGGGCTTGACGTTGATTCCTTCAAACATGAAGCCGACGTTTACGTTTCAGCCGACTTAAGACACCACGTTTTAGTTGAAGCAATTAAGCAAAACAAAAACGTTATCGCTATGACACATTATTCAAGCGAAAATTACGGGCTTAAGCTTATTTGTAAGCACTTTTCAAACATATACAGATTGAAAAACAAGCTTGACTTTTATTTTTACGACGACGACAGATTTATTTAATTTTAGGTTAAAGGAGTCATTATGATAGATAAATTATTACAATACCAAACAATCGACGCTGAATTAAAGGCAATCGAAAACACCTTACGCCAAAGCGAAGAATTCAAAAAGTACGCATCGGCAGTTAAGTTTTTAAAGACCGTTGCTGAAAGCAAGGCGCAAATTGAATCAAAAGCAGGCGCGCTTATGGGCGCTATGGCTAATTTGGAAGAGCAACTTAACAAGCTTAACGAAGAAAAGGCGGAGTTTTTAGTTTGCGAAGAAACGCAAGACGAATCAACTATTGCTTTCTTAAAGAAAAAATCAAACGCGCTTGCTAAACAATTTACTGCTTTAGAAGGCGAAATTGCTAAATTGTCACAGGATATGACCGAGCTTTACGCGCAGTACAAAAAGCTTATGACAAACACTAAAGCAATGCTTGCCCAACAAGAAGAATCTAAAAAGGCTTACGAAGACTTGTCTAAATCAAAAGAAGACGAAAAGAAGAAAATTAAAAAGCAACTTGACGCGCTTGCAAAGGATATCGCGCCAAATATTATGGAAAAATATCTTGAAAAGCGTAAAGACCCTAAATTCCCAATCGTTTACGAGCTTTCAGGTAAGCACTGCTCGGCGTGCGGTACGGAGCTTTCACAGCTTGAGCTTGCTAAACTTAAAACCGAAAGGATTGCCGAGTGCGAAAACTGCCGTAGGTTGATTTTTATTAAAGAATAATAGGGCTTAAACCCACCGCGATTTATTATTTATAATAAAAACGAAAAAATATTTTTAAAACCTTCCAAAAATTCGCGTTTGTAAGGTAAAATCACTTGACATACTAATTTAAATATATATAATATTGGATGTAAGGTTAAATTGCCTTACATCTTTTTTTAAGGAAGGTGGCGTATGAAGATTGAAGAAGTAAATTATTTACAGCTTCTTGATTCGTACAAGGGCTTATTGACGGCGTCACGCGTTGAGATTGCCGAAATGTATTTTGGCCTTGACCTATCCTTGTCGGAGATAGCCGAGCTTAAGGGTGTTACGCGCCAAAGCGTGCTTGACGCTATTAAGACGGTTAAGTCCGAACTCGACGGTTTTGAGCAAAAGCTTGGCTTAAACAAGCTTAAGGGTGCGATTAAAGAGTTTTCCTTAACGTTAGAACCTGACCAAAGACAAAAAATAATTGATATTTTGGAGAAGTAATGGCAACGTTTTCATCATTAGGCGAAAAACTTAATCACGTTTTTTCAAAGCTTACTAAACGCGGTAAGCTTACTGAATTAGAAATAAAGCAGGCAATGCGCGAAATCCGTATTGCGCTTTTGGAAGCTGACGTTAACATTAAGGTTGCAAAGGACTTTATCAACGCCGTTTCTGAAAAGGCAGTCGGGCAGGAAATATTAAAAAGCTTAAACCCAACCCAACAGGTTATTAAAATCGTTAACGAAGAGCTTATTGCATTAATGGGTGGGGCGAACAGCAAGCTTGAAGTTTCACCAAAACCACCAACAGTTATTATGATGTGTGGTTTGCAGGGCGCAGGTAAGACAACACTTTGTGGTAAGCTTGCGTTTATGCTTAAAAAACAGGGCAAAAAGCCTTTGCTTGTTGCCTGTGACGTTTATAGACCGGCTGCAATCAAGCAGTTGCAGGTTGTTGGCGGTCAAGCCGGTGTTGAAGTTTTTGAAATGGGGCAAGGCAAACCCGTTGAAATTTCACAAAAAGCTTTAGCCCACGCTTCAAAGTTCGGCTTTGACACGGTTATTATCGACACGGCAGGCAGGCTTCAGATTGACGAAGACTTAATGCACGAGCTTGAAGAGATTAACGAAAACGTTAACCCAACCGAAATCTTACTCGTGTTAGACTCAATGACAGGTCAGGTTGCAGTAAACGTTGCCGAAGAGTTTAATCGTAGATTATCAATCTCGGGCGTTGTGTTAACCAAACTTGACGGCGATACCCGCGGTGGCGCTTGCTTATCGGTTAAAGCGGTAACAGGCAAGCCAATCAAGTTTTGTGGCGTAGGTGAAAAGCTTGGCGATATCGAGCCTTTCCACCCCGACCGTATGGCAAACAGAATTCTTGGTATGGGCGACGTTTTAACCCTTATCGAGAAGGCGCAGGAAGCCGTAACCGAAGCCGATGCCAAAAAACTTGAGCAACGCTTAAGGGAAAACGCATTTGACTTAAACGACTACCTTGACCAAATTAATATGCTCAAAAAGATGGGTGGCGCGTCAGCAATGATGAGTATGATGCCTGGTATGGGCAAGCTGAAAATCAAGGAAGGCGACATTGACGAAAACGAAATCTATCGCACGAAAGCAATAATTCAGTCAATGACGGAAAAGGAAAGACGCAACCCACAAATTTTAAACTATTCACGCAAAATGCGTATTGCAAAGGGTAGTGGAACAAGCCTACAACAGATAAACACCCTTTTAAAACAATACGAACAAATTAAAACCTTGATTAAGCAAATGAAGTCCGGCAAAGGCAAACGCTTACCGTTCAAGTTTTAATAAAATATAGCGTTAAACGGCTTATAGCCCCACATTTACATTAAAAAACAAAAAAATAATAATAAATTTTTAGATAATATACGGAGGTATAAAATCATGGCAGTTAAAATGAGATTAACAAGAATGGGCGACAAAAAATCTCCATTCTACCGTGTTGTTATTACAGACAGCAGAAACGCACGTGATGGTGCTTATATCGACAAAGTTGGTTACTATAACCCAGTAGCACAACCAGCAGAAATCGTTATCGACAAAGAAAAAGCATTAGATTGGTTAAAGAAAGGTGTTCAACCTACCGAAAC
>JAZTYT010000221.1:0-6847 GCA_045637045.1 Christensenellaceae bacterium
TGGCCATAGCCTGGGGTATCTGAATTTGCCTTGTACGCATAACCGTCTTGTACAGGTGGGTGATAACCTTCTGGATGAACTGGTGGTAAGTTTGTGTAGTAAGAAGCACCTGTACCAAAGTCCATAACGTTGCCGTTGATTTCAACGTAAACAGATTGAGAAGCACCTGCCAAACCGCCTTTACCGTCGATAACTACGCAGTAAACGTTAAATAATTGTTGTTGACCGTCTTCCTTTAAGAAAGAAGCGTTAAAGGTTACGTCTAAACCGGCTTTTTGTGCCTCGGCAGTTACTGCTTGAGCAACGCCTTGTGGGATAGCGTTCATTGACTTAACCATTGGCATAGCGGTAGCAGCCATTTCGCCTAAACCCATATAGTACCAAGCTTCAGTACCGTCGTTCCAGTTTTCAAATACGCAGTTTGTTGCTATAACCTTTGACATTAAAACGCAGTCTTCTTCATAATCTGCGTGGTAAAGACTTGGCGCAGCAGTTTCAACGATGATTGCAGGACCACCGGAGTTTTTAGCGATAACGTTATCGCAATAGAAACCGTCGCGAACCATCCAAACGTGGAATGGTGAGCTGAAGGAATCGTAGCACTTTAAGTTGGTTACGTTAACCTTACCAGTACGCTTTGCTGAAACGGTAATAAATACGCGTTTAGAAATAACGTTGTCAATGGTTGTGGTTGCGTTTTCAGTTTTAACAAACATCAAACCACCTTGTGCGCGCTTATCGTTTGTCTTTGGTGAGTTACCAATCAAGTTAAAGTTTTCAAATTTAACGTTAAATTTTTCAGGATTAAATAAATTACCTTCAATCTTGAATAATTGTGACGTTGAAGCGATATTGCTTGCAACAACCATACCGTTTTGGTCGAATTCTACGGTCTTATTATCCATTTTAAGAACGACCGGCATATTTGAAATATCAATCGTATAGTAGTTACCAAGAACTGCAAAACCATTTTCACTCGACGACATTCTTCTCGTGTAAATACCAACGGCGTTACCATTCTTTAACGTGCCATAATAGTATTTGCGAAGCGCAACTGGAATGTTGGACGCGTCGATTTCTTCCTTCGTATATACGTAGTGTGAAGGGATATCTTCAGCCGTAATGTTAAGATTACCTTGTAAAATAAGCGCGTTGATGCTCAACGGATCACGTGTATAGCCGTTTTCCGTTAAAAATTGTGACCAAGCAACGTTTGTTTGTTGTAAGTCATAACAAGAAGGGTGGTTTTCCAATGCGTTGTAGTGCATATAACCTAATTCGATTTCATCGTAAACGTTATAGCCGTCAACAACTACAAATTCAAATGAAACTGAATATCTAACGTCACCGATTTGTTCTTCGGTTAAGCCCGTTGGGGTAACCGTTAAACGGATTGTTTTACCGATTGCTTCTTCAGAAAAGTCAAACTCACAAGCGATTGTGTCAACTGATTCAACACAGGTTTCAGCAAGTGGCGCGTAAGCTTCAGCAAGCTTTTCTTCTAAAACGTAGGTGTATTCGTGGTCTTCAACGACAACTGGGATTTCAAGCTCGTCTTCAAAAGTCGTTTCAGGTAAGAAACGGAAGGCGTTGTCGTCACCAACCTTGTATGGTGCGTTTAAAACAAAGAATTCTTGTTCTTCATTATCTCTTTCGCCAGAGTTAACTAAATAATCCCTGATGTTTGCAGGTAAGTTAACGCCTGTAACGAAAACTTGCCCATTGGGAGTATCGTCTCCACCAGGAGTGTCAACGCCTGGGGTATCGCCGTTACCGCCATTATCAGGGCTGTCACCACAAGCTACTAATGAAAACATTGTGCAAACAGCAAGCATTAAGCATAGCAAAGCTAATAAAAATTTTCTCATTTTATGCCTCCTAATTATTATCTTTTTTTATTTATAACGGCAAAGCCGTTAAGAAGCCTTAACTAAAATTGCAACCGTAAACGTAATATTAGCACCGTCTTGGGGCTTTACGTCAACCTTGAATAATGAGTGTTCACCCGTAAAGGTTAAAACCAAATAGCCGTCGTCGTCAACAACGTAAGTTACTACGTTGCTATTTGCGCCACTAACCGCATAGCTTAATTTTTTGTTTGCAGCGTTGGTCGGATAAACGTTGAACGGCAACCTTAAAACTAAATTACCCTTTTCAAAATCAACCTTATAAAGGATATATACGTCTGCGCTTAATTGCTTTTTACCTGCTTCGTTTAAAGCAATCATTTCCCTGCCGTTGTTATCAAGGTCGTACCACTCGTATTTACCTTTTGACTTTTCGGTTTCTTCAGCGTTAAGCTTACCTTGTGGAACGTAAGAGATTTTGTTTACGTAAACGACTTCCTTCCAGAACGGGTTATCAACGCCGATAAGCCCGACTATAAAGGCTGACATTAAATATACTATCGCAAGTATTAAAATAACTGATTTCTTCATTGATTTTCTCCTTGCGCCCTATTTCTCGTAGTAATAGGCTTTGACTTTGCCTATAAACATGTATAGCATCGCAACAAAGAAAACTGCTGAAATTGCTAAAAGCTTAACGATAGGTATCGTATAGTAAATGCCGTGTATTGAATAAGGTATAAAGTTAAATAAAATTTCAGGTGTTTTAAAGAAAACAAATGCTAAAAGGGTTATTACGGCACTTAAGATAAATGCCAAAATAGTCGCTTTGGTTTCGTTAGGGTTATTTACGCTTTCACCAATGGTGGCGTACTGCTCGTTTTGTGGGTTCATAACGTCAAGCGTCGCGCAATAGAAGATATGGCCGTATTGCATAAATAAAACCATAAAGAATACCAGCAACACGTCGTACCACGTAAATTCAGGTAAGAATGAGCCAAAAATAATTGTTGACGCCAAAACCGACGGGATAGAAAAGAGTAAGAAAAAGAACAATTTTGCAAACAACGCCTTTAAAATGTTGATTGGCTTTGTCTTTTTGATATACCCTGCACGGCCTTCCTTACTAAAGAGCGTTGAAATCAAGCTGTTTGAAGCAAGTAAAGGCAAAATCATTATAAGTATGTTAAACGTATATACAAGCTTCTTGCCCGCAACGTTTGGGTTTATTGCAGAATATACGATATTCAAAAGCAAAATAAGTACGGGAACTGCAATATACATTGCGATAAATGATAATGAAACTTCGCTGTTTGCAAAGCAAAGCCTGAATTCCTTATCAAGTAACGCACGCCATACGTTACGTTTTGTCATCTTACGGGCTTTGGTTGCTTGCTTTTTGTCGAATTCAAAGGTCTTACTCATCATACTGAAGAATAGTGGCCTTGAAACAAAGTAAACGATTGCCCCTAAAAGCGCAACCAGACCAACAAGACAACCAAATATCAGCCACGGTCTATAGAAGCCCAACGTGTGCGCGTTGTTAATCTTCGTACCAATCAGCATTTCGATAATCCAAGAAACAGGTAAAACGTTTTTCTGGAAGCTGATAAGCACAACCCTTATCTTTTCGATAAGGTCAGTACCCTGTTGACCGATAAGATAAATATCCTTTGGCAGGATTGAAATAAACCAAATAATTGCCCACGCGCCAAGGCCTATTGCCAAAACGAATAAAACGACCTTTACAGTCGGCACTTTGTTTAATAGCCTTGCAACGAAAAGGGCTGGGATTGATAAAATACCACCAAGTAAAACCACTGTGGCGCTTACGAACAACATTGCAAAAAGCGCCCAGATAATGGTTACGTTGTGTATCTGCCCACTATATAGCATACAGCCAAGTAATAGTGGAACTAATAATGAGTACGTTTTAACCGTTTCGTAAAAATACGCAACGATTAGCTTTGAAATAAAGATAACGTTGTTTTTAACCGGGAAGGTTATAAGAACTTTATTATCGTTTGCAAAATAGAGTGATTTTACAAGCCCCACCGTACAGGTTAATAGCGAAGTTGCAAGCAAGAACGTTGCGATAACTACCATAAGCTTATCAACGTCTGCCCTGTCGATAAGCATTGTCGTTAATAAAAGACACAATACGTATGCAACAGCTCCAACTACTAAAAACTTTAACAGCGTGAAAACTATTTTTTGGATAAGCGCTTTGGTTGACTTGACAAAGCTTAAGTCAAGCTTATCCCTTAACTGCATTAGAACAAGGGTTTTTAAGTATTTCATACTGTCGCACCCCCTGTTTGTTGCACGTTTTCAGCCTGTTTATCGGCCTTTGGCTGTTCGGCTTTTGCTTCATCGCCTTCAACGGGGCTATTGATGGTCTTTAAGTAAAACTCTTCAAGCGTGCCTTCCTGTTCGATTTCAGCTAAAGTCTTGGTTGCCATAATTTTACCCTTACGGATAATGGTTATTCTATCGCAAATTCTTTCAACAACGTCAATGATATGGCTTGAGAAGAATACGATATTGCCTTCTTCGGCGTGCTTTTTCATACATTCTTTAACCTGGTGAATACTGTTAGGGTCTAAACCGGTTAAAGGTTCGTCTAAAATCCATAATTTAGGATTGTGTACCAATGCAGCCATAATGGTTATTTTTTGCTTCATACCGTGGCTGTAGGTTTTAATTGGGTTATCTATCGCGCCTTCAAGCTCAAACATCTTGATATGCTTTTCAATGCGCGCCGTTCTGTCTTCTTCGGAAACGCCGTAGATATCTGCGATATAGTTAACGTATTGCCTACCCGTTAACTTTTCATACAAAGCGTAATGGTCTGGCACGTAACCGATAAGGCGTTTTGCCTGTACTGATTGCTTAACGCAATCATAACCACAAATTTCAATCGCGCCGTCAGTTATCGTGTGGATACCAACTATTGCCTTGATAATAGTTGACTTACCTGCACCGTTAGGGCCAAGGAAACCGAAGATTTCACCACCCTTTACTTCAAAGTTCGCGTCTTTTACTGCGTAAACGTTGCTTGAAGCATACTTTTTAGAGAAGTTTTTAAGCTCAAGTTTTACGCCTGCGTTTTTGTTCATAGGCTCTTCAATGCTTCTGCCGTTCAAAGCGGCTTGAAGCGCAAGCCTGTCTTGTCTGATTTTGGTTTTACGGGTTAAAAGCTCAAAATGTGCGTCTGCAACCTGGAAGAAAATTTCATACACGAACCACATTGCAAGACCAAAGCCAAGGTACACGATAAAGAACAGAACCTGATAAACCGGCCTGAATATAAACTGTCTGCCTGCAATGGTTAACACGGCTTTTATTTCGTAAATCTTTTCAGCCCAGTTACCAACCGTGCCTACAACGTGCGTGCCTGCAATATAGAAATAGTCAGACTCAATGCCGAAAGCCCTTAACACTACGTTTACGATAAGCGCAAACACAAAGTAGAAGCAAAAACCGAAAATCGAAGATTTGAACTGTGCTTTGGTTGGCCTTTCGTAAAGCCTTAACGCAACCATTAAAAGTGGCATAAAGAATGCCGTGTAGTGGTTGACCCAATAACAAACAACCGTTGCACTTAATACTGAACTGCTTGTGTAGTTTGGCATAAGCATAGCGATAAGCGCACCGAATACGTTGATAAAGTATGCAAAGTAAAATAACTTTTTAGCTTTGAACGTCAAACAAATTGGCACGATATACATTGCCATATGGCAAAGGTGAATTGGCCAAGACGTCGGCCTTGAAACAAACTGGTCAAAGCTTTCAAAGTAACAGAAGATAATCATTTGCGCCAAGCTGAAATATAAAAGGAAAATCTTTTTAACTTCTAAACTCTTGTTGCGTAATAAAAAGTATGCCACAACGGGCATTATAAGTGCGCCGTAAACGATTATTCTGTGAATAATTTTAAGGTTTTTCGCAAGGTTTGCAGATATTGCAACTTCACCAACGAAAAAGTCAAGCGTGAAAACAGGTAAAGCAACAAACAGGCAAAGCACTAATGAAATTGCAAAGCTCCACCAAGCCTTTTTGCCTTTAACGGTTTGCCTTTCCTTATTAGTAAATACTGCGTAATAGTTAAGCGCAGCCCCACCAATCAGCACGCCTGTTTCTATTGCGTAAGAAATAGTTGCCAGCTTTGACGGGAAGGTGTATTCACTAAACGCTAAACCAATAAGCGCAAATACCGTGTAAACAGCGCTCATAATTAAGGTAATAAGGTCTAAATGCGCGTTTTTGAAAAACGGCCTTATCACAACAAGCAGTACCGCAACGACGGACAACCACTCAATCATAAAGGCAAAAACTGCTTTATACCAATCATTACCGTAAGCCGTTAAGGTGTTACCAAATGGCTTGCCGTTAAGCGTCCTGAAGTTAAGGTTGCTTACGTACGAGAAAAACCTGAATATAAAAATAACGAAAACGACAATGGATAGCACCTTCAAAAAAGGTACTATGCCGTTTCGTTTTATTTTGTTTTTGAAAACTATCGGCGCTAATAGGGTTAATATAAGCGCGCCAAGTACGATAATATAGTGCATAACCTACCTTAAGTATAAACGACTACAGCCGCCGTTTTTAACTTCTATCACAATTCTATCACACAATTTTCACATTGTCAAACAATTTCAGTATGCTTTTTGTTTTTAATGCGTACATTTATAATTATATTATAAGGGCGCGAAAAAGGTTTGAAAATGCAAAACTTATTATTTTATAATATAAAATCGCCAGCTTTGTCAAATATTTATACTGCATATATTGATTTTTCCCCTTTTTAAACTAAAAACTAACATAGTTAGTTTGTTTTTTTGTCTAAAAAAGGCAAAAATAGCCCCAAGCCCATTTGTAAAGCAAAATAATTTTCACACAGTTTTCACAAAAGAAAGTGCAACCGCTCGCTTTAGGTGAGCCGTTGTTGATAATATTGATAGAATATTCAAAAAGGTTGTTTTAAACGCGTTGCG
>JAZTYT010000222.1:0-3356 GCA_045637045.1 Christensenellaceae bacterium
CCACACGCTTAAGGCTTTACCAAAGATTTTGGATTTTTATTTAAATAAGGGGATATCCACCAACACCGTGGATAAATTGATAGTTACACAATGATATTTAATTACACTTTAAAAAACGGAATACGCATAGTTATCAATAAACTGCCAGGCACGTTTTCATCGACCATTGGCATTTTAGTTGGCGCAGGCAGCGCTAACGAGACACCTGAAGAAAACGGGATTTCGCACTTTATCGAGCACGTAAACTTTAAAGGCACTAAAAAAAGGAGCAGTTTTGATATTTCTAACGAGTCGGATATGCTGGGCGCGCAAATAAATGCGTTTACTTCAAAGGAAATGACTTGTTACTATATCAAATCAACGTGCGACCATACCGAAAAGGCCTTTGAAATTTTATCGGATATCTTCGTTAACTCCGTGTATAAAAAGGAAGAGCTTGAGCGTGAGCGTGGCGTAATTATTGAAGAAATAAATATGTACGAAGACACGCCTGACGACGTGTGCGTTGAATTATTATCTTCAGCGTATTTTGGCGAAGGTGGTTTGGGTGCTTCAATTTTAGGGCCAAAGCAAAACGTTTCAAGGTTTTTAAAGAAGGATATAACGGCTTACAAGCGCAAATATTATACGACCGACAACATTGTAGTTTCCGTTTGTGGTGGCGTTGACGAAGCCCAATTTTTAGAGCTTTGCGAAAAATATTTGGGTGCTTTAAAACCAACCCAAAAAGAACAAAAACCTGCCTATAACACGATTAACAAGCAAAATCACTTTGCAAAGCATAAGGATATTGAGCAGGTGCACCTTGCAGTTGGCTTCCCTGGGGTTGACTTTTTATCCCCCCACGCTGACGCATATTTAGTTGCTTACGGCGTTTTGGGTGGTGGTATGAGCAGTAGGCTTTTCCAAACGGTAAGGGAAAAGCTTGGCTTGTGTTATAGCGTGTATGCTTACGCTTCAACCTATTCAGACTGTGGCTATTCAATGGTTTACGCTGGCGTTAACAAAGAATCTTTAGAGCCTGCGTTTGACGCTGTTTTAGCCGAAGTCAATAAGCTAAAAGCACACGGCATTAACGACGAAGAATTTCAAAGAAGTCGTGAGCAAATGAAGTCAAGCCTGGTTTTTGCGCAGGAAAGCACGGTTTCACAAATGCTTTTATATGGCAAAAGGCTTTTGATTACAGGCGAGTATTTTGATTTTGCAAAGCGCTTTGAAGAAGTTTCACGCCTTACAAAAAACGACGTTAATCGCGTTATAGCCGAGCTTATGGACGTAAACAGTATTGCGACTGCAGTAGTTGGTAATAACGTAAAACCTTTAAGATAAAATTTTATTTTGCTGATTGTTGGTTTTACTTGACAACGCGTTTAATTTTTTATATAATTATTGTCGCAGTTTATTTTGATTAAGTTAAAAGGGGCAACCTTATTTATGAATATTGTTGAACTATCCGAAAAAAACATTAGCGAAGCAATAACGCTTTTTAGACTTGCTAATAAGGATTTTTACGCTGCGCGTGAGCTTGACGTTAACGACGTTGACGTGCGTGCAATGTTATTCGGTGGCAGTGAATTTTCTTTCACCTACCTTTTATCAGATAAGGGTATGTATCAAGGCCTTGTAACCGTTAACAAGCCCGACGCTGAAATTAAAAACCTTTGGCTCAATTATTCTATAATTGACCAGCCTTGCATTTTAAAGCTTTTAGAATTTTCTATCAAACAGTTTTCAGCAATTACGCTTGTTTATATTTGGCTTAATTCAACTGATTTTGACACCCAAAGCGTGGTTGAAGATTACGGCTTTGAATACACGGGTGAGCAAGACTATATCGACAAGGAAAGAAATCTTTTGCGTTACAAATACGTTTTCAAACGTAAAAAATAAATATGATTAACGGCAAGTTTGCCGTTTACGGAAAGTTATCGAAGTGGTTATAACGGCCCGCACTCGAAATGCGGTACACGGGCAACCGTGTCAAGGGTTCGAATCCCTTACTTTCCGCCAAAAAAAAACCGCCATTTTAGGCGGTTTTTTTGTTGGCGAAAAATCGGGATTTGAAGTAAAATTTGCTTGCAAATTTTATTCGCATTGCGTAGCAATCTTGCCGAGGGGCTCCCGCTTGCGGGAAACGGCAATATCCCTTGCTTTCCGCAGTTAAATTAACTAGCAAACTTATTTTAATCGTAATAAAAGCACGACTACAAAAGTCGTGCTTTAATCTTTTCTACCTATTAAATAATCAATATCTTCACCAAAATAATCTGCTATTTTGCATAAATTTGCAAGCGTAATTTCTCTTTGACACAGTAGATATCTTGAAATTGTTTGTTGCGGTATATCTACTTTTCTGGCAAATTCAGAAACACTCATATCACCAATTAAGTTTTTTAAGTTTTGTGCAAACGCCACCATATATTTGTTTTCCATACTTTTATCTTACACCAATCGGTGTATTTTATTTGACTTTACACCAATTGGTGTGGTAAAATATTAATACAAAGGTATTAAACTGGAGACAAATTAAAGATGGATACAGAAAATAAAGATCGCTCACTAGCCCATGCGTTAATACGCATGTTATTACACACTTTATTTTTTATCCTGTGGTCATTTATTCCATACGTAGCTATTATTGGTCCTATGTCAGGGATACAGGATCACAGTAGAGATCCACACGCCCTTCTTATTGCTTATATATTTTTAGGTTGTGTTGGTGGTATCACTGGTCTGATTGCTGGTTATAAAGGACCTATAGGTGTCAAAAGAAAGAAGGCACGCAAAATTATGAAAGCAAAACCAATCGCACTTTATATAGGCTGCATTTTATATATTATACTCGCAGGCTTAGTCTACGTGAGTTTTCCTTCAAGATTAGAAATTTCAATTCCGTTTGTGGCTTATTCTTTATTATTTGCAGTTGGTTCTATGTTTAAAATAAAAGCTTGTACTTGTAAAAAATGCAAACATGTAAATTGCTTTGTGAAGAAAAATGAATATTATAATTTAAATGAAACAAAAATTCAAACAAGAACAAGAAATTACTCAGGTACCAGTTACGACGTCTACTCGTCTGACGGCTCACATATTGGTACAGCACGTGGTCCTAGTACTTCAGGGACTGAGCGTCGTGAAGTAAAAAAAGAAACATGGACAGTGTATTATGAGTGCGTGCACTGTAAAAATCTAATTAAAAAAGAAAATCATACAACGACATACGGAGAGTGGCATTTTTAACATGAAAATGATGGCCGCAAAAGGTTAATAATGTCATAGTGTTTCAAATACGTATTGAGCAACAAAAAGGGACAGGTTTCGACCTGTCCCTTTTTGTTGTGCTGCAAGTATTAAAG
>JAZTYT010000223.1:0-7787 GCA_045637045.1 Christensenellaceae bacterium
TGAAGGTGCTTTTTCTTGCGCCACAGCACCTGCGGCTGCTAATTCTTCAGCGCGTTTTTTAAGCATATAGTTTTGCAGGAAGTAAACGCCAACTGCAAGTGGAATCATAATAAGTGACCAGAATTGTGATGGTGTTAAGCTACCAACAAACTCACCACGGTGGTCAGCACGGAAGAATTCAATGATGAAACGCCAAATACCGTATGAGCCAAGGTAAACGCTTAAGCCGTGCTTAAAGTCGTACTTGAACACAAGGAAGGTTATAACTGCAAACATTACGAATAAGAACAACGCTTCGTAAAGCTGTGCAGGTACGTAATAGCCAAGCCCCATATCGCCGTGCATCTTTATCGTGCCGAAAACGTATTCCGTACCCTTAAACGCACCGTGACAGCAACCACCGAACAAGCAACCGATTCTGCCAAACGCGTGGGCGATTAAGATACAGCAGGGGAGATATGAAACTACTTCGCAAAGGCGCGTGTTGTATTTCTTTCTGAAGATAAAATAAAGTACCAAAAAGCTACCTGCGCCACCGATAAGCCCACCAAGGAAGGTAATACCGCTACCAAATTCAAACACACCGGTTTCAAGGTAGTTGTAAAACGCCTGGAAGAGCGCCGCAAAGAAAAAGCCTATTGCAATAGCGCCTATACCGATATAGAACAAAAAGTCTATAAAGGTTGGGTTGTAATTAAGCTTCTTCGCATAATAAAATAGCACGAAAAAGCAAGCCAAAAGCCCAACGGCAATCATAACGCCATACATCGTTGGCCCGATAACCGTTTCGCCAATCTTTAATTGAAATAAATAATCAGGATACATAGTTTATACCTACTTAATATTATTTGTTGTTTTAGTTAAGTAATATGATAGATTTGGGGGTGCTAACGCCGTTGCCACGACGTGACAAGGCTCAAGATAGTAACGTCTTACACTTGGTGAGCGTTATTAAAAATCGTGCAATAACCGACCTATAGGCCGTTATTTATTGACGTAAACTACTTCAACGCCACGCTCTACGGCATATTTTACCGTGTTATAAGTCCCGCCGTAACCACAGTTAAGATAGGCAATCACTCTTGAAGCGTTATCTATCATAAACTGGTTTCTTAATTGCATACAGCCGTCAAAGTATTGGGGTGAAAGGCAAATAATCCGGTCGGCCTTTTCTAAAAAATTACGGTAGCTTTCTTTTTGCTTTTTAGTAAAAAACGCGTCTTGGCCCTTACACGGCACGCAGGCGATAATTTTAATATCGTTTGTTTCTTTTAGCTCTAATAAAAGCTTAAAGCACAGCGTGTCAAAGCCCAATGCCATACCGCATAAAAAAGTATCAAAACCGTCGTTAATCGACTTATAGAGCAAGTTTTTAACTTCTTTTTCGTCAACGTTTTTGCTTACAACCCTGTGGCCCGATAGCGCACACGTTTTCTTTTTATCTATCATAACGGGTGCTTTTTAATCTTATTGTAAGCGCGTGGATAAAGCGCAGGTGTGCTTTTTACCTTTTCAACAACCACTAAACAACGCACGCCTTGTCCGTCGCCTAAATCGTAGTTTATAAGGTCTGAAACCTTTCCACCTAAAAGACGCAGTGCGTTTTTGGCCGATTCAAGCTCATCGTTATAGTTTTGACCTTTGTAAGCAATTACCTTACCGCCAACCCTAACGAGTGGCAATAAAAGCTCCAATAAAACGTTAAGTGGCGCGACGGCTCTTGCAACAGCAAAATCGTAAACTTCACGGTGCACCCCGTTTTGCCCTAATTCTTCAGCGCGCGCGTTGATTACGTCAAAATTTTCAAAGCCAAACCTGTTGCCAAGCATTTTTAAAAACTCGCACTTTTTAAGCGTTGCTTCGCAAAGGGTAAAGTTTAGCGTTGGGTTTTCAAGCTTTAACGGAACTGACGGAAACCCACCGCCACTACCGATTTCAATTACCCTTGCACCGTCAGGCAAAAGCCCAAGCCCTGCAAGGCTATCTTTAAAATGCTTTATAGCAACGTCGTTTTTTTCCGTAAGCGCGGTAATGTTAAACTTTTTAGAGTATTCCACTAAAACGTCATAGTAATCCACAAAGTTATCAACATTTTTACAAATATTCAAGGTTGATAAAATTTCCTTCATACCAAAGCCACCTTACAAAAAGCCACGATTTATGCGTTAATTTATTGTAGCATAATTTTATCATCATTTCAACAATTTGGAAAGAGAATTTATCCACATACAAAGGTTTTTTATTATTTTGTAAAATTCGCCCTGCGCCCTTTTGCCCGTTAGCGATAAAATTTAACAAAAAAGCCCCTTAATTTGTTGCTTTTTATTATAATTTTATATATAATATATATAGACAAGCCTGCGCTAATTTTGCGCGTTGCTTTTAAAAAAAAGCGCAATGGGGGTAACTTGTTAACAAATCCACAAGTTGTCAACTGAATCCCTAACAGCTTGTCCACATTACTTTTTTGTAGTCAGGTGCTTAAAATCACGCGTAAATTACGGTTTTTTATCTTGCTGAAACTTCTATAAACATTTCAACAGCACCCTACTACTATTACTACTGAATAATAAAAAATTATACATAACACGAAGGGCGGTCACAATGAAAACAATCGTAAAAGGCATCGATTTATCAAACGCAGTAAACAAGGTCGTAAAAGCCATCAGCGCTAAATCACCTAACCAATTACTTGAAGGTATCAAGCTTTCCTGTAAAGGCGATACCTTGGTTTTAACTGCAACCGATATGGAAATCGCTATTGAAAAAACAATCATCGCTGAAACTTACCAAGAAGGCGAGCTTATCGTTCCAGGCAGACTTTTTGCCGATTTCGTTAAAAAGCTTGAAAACGAAGACGATATCGAGCTTTATACAAGCGACGAAAATCGTTTAAAAATTACCTATTCGGCATCGGCAGGCTATATTCAGGCATTACCAACCGAAGGCTATCCTATAATTAAAAAGGATATCAATCAAAACTCGTTCGTTATCAATCAAAAAGCGTTTAAGGACATCATCCAAAAAACAAGCTTTGCTTGTTCGCAGGACGATTCACGCCCAATTTTAAAGGGTTGCTTGCTTGAGATTAACGACGACGTTTTAACCTGCGTTGCGTTAGACGGCTTTAGACTTGCAGTTTGTAAAAAGAGCGTTAGAAACTCTTCAGGCAACTTCAAAGCAATCGTTCCGTCACGCGCGCTTCAAGAAATCACAAGACTTTTAGAAAAGGACGACGACGTCGTAACCATAGTTATCCAGGATAACTCACTTATGATTAACGTTGACAGCACCGTATTCTTAACAAGGCTTTTAGAAGGCGATTACATCGACTACAAGCGCATTATCCCAACCGACTTTATTACCGTTTTCAGGGCTAATAAAGATTTGTTATATTCTTCAATCGAAAGGGCTTCAATCGTTGCTAAAGTTATGAAGAATATCATTAAGCTCGACATCCACGAAAACTCTGTTGACGTATCTTCAGATTCTGAAATGGGTAACGTTAAAGAAAACTTAATCATCAACCTTGAAGGTAAGGATTTAACCATTGCTTTCAACTCAAAATTCCTTATCGACTGCTTAAGGGTTATCGACGACGAGTTTATTAACTTTAACTTAAATTCATCAATCGCGCCTTGCGTAATCAAGCCTTATTCTGACGACGAATATCTTTACTTGATTTTACCTGTAAGAATGACTGCTTAGTAAAATTGGGGCTAAAAAGTTATAAATTATAATTTATAATTGATAAAATTCGCTGTTGATAGGCAAAAAAGTTGACAAAAGTTTTTAAATCAAATAAAATATTGTGGCATTTTGCCTTTAAATGCTAAAAAAATAAAAAATAAATAACGCTTAATTTAAGCGACAAACGGAGAGATATCATGAAAAGAACTTACCAACCAAAAAAGAGACAACGTTCAAAAGTACACGGCTTCAGAAAGAGAATGGCTTCAAAAACCGGTAGAAACGTTTTAAAGAGAAGAAGAGCAAAAGGTCGTCATAAACTTTCTGCATAATAAGGTAACAGCTTGGAACACAGATTAAAAAGACAGCGCGATTTTGACCTTGTTTTTAAAAAGGGCAAAAGAGCTTTTACCGGTGCGGTTGCGATGTATTATGTTGATAACGTAAAGTCTTCAATCAAAATCGGTATATCTGTAAGTAAAAAACACGGAAGCGCAGTACAACGAAACAGAATAAAAAGACTTTTAAGAGCAGCATATATTCCGCTTATTCCACAAATAACTAAAGACGCATATATAGTTTTCGTTCCCCGCGTAAGAGAAAGTTATGAATTTTCGGAAATATCAAAATCCGTCGGTTTTTTATTAAAAAAAGAAAATTTCTTATAATCACTGTGAAAAGATTACTTATTAAATTGCTTCGTTTTTACAAGAAAAACATTTCAAGGGGGCTAAACACAAACTGTATTTATACCCCAACGTGTAGCGAGTACGCTATGGAAGCGTTACAAAAGCGTTCGTTTTTTGTTGCAATTTTTTTGATTATAAGACGGCTATTAAGGTGTAACCCCTTTAAAAAAGGTGGCTTTGACCCCGTTCCCGATAGCAAGTCTGTCGTGAAATGGCTTATATAAATTTGCCTAAATAAGGCGATAAAACAATATAATTTTCTTTACGGCACAAACCGTGTCAATTCGACGGAAGCTTTAGGTCTATCCTATAAGCCTATTCCGTCGTTTTTTACTTTGGCTTTATAGCCTTTATCAAACCCAATAAGGAATTATTATGACAAATTTATTATCAACGGTTATTACAACCTTTTCGGCAATCGACAACCCATACACCTTTAACCTTATCGGTAAGGCCGTAAAATGGATTATCGAGCTCGTGCCAAGCATGGGGTTGGGTATTATCATATTTACGTTAGCGTTAAAGCTTATCACGCTTTTCCCTGACTACTGGTCAAGGGCTTCCATGAAAAAGAACAACCTTAAAATGGAAAAAATGCGCCCACAGCTTGAAAAACTCCAACGCCAATACCAAAACCAACCGCAAATTTACAATGAAAAGATCCGTGCTCTTTACAAAAAAGAGAACTACTCGGCTCTTTCATCTTGCTTACCAACTATTATCACTTTGGTTGTTTTCATTATCGTTATCAACCAATTTTCAAACTATTCAAGCTACAAAAACTTAAGCCTTATCGAAGGCATGGTTGACAGCTACAACGCGCAAATCACAACCTATAACGACACCCATACTGACAAGCCTTTAGTCGTAAAGGACGGCAACGAGTATTATCTTAACGAAATAGTTGCTTTCAGCGATTTTATCGACCAAACTGGCGTAACCATTACACAAGGTACAAAACCAAGTGAATTTGTTTACGAAATCACCGACTTTAACAAGCTTGCAGAGTATATCAAAGCCATGAACGAAAATGGTTTTAATAACGTAAAAGTCGGGGCAGGGGAACTCATTTTGCCACCTAACGAAGGTCAAACCGACTACACGCTTAACCCGGAAGCGTTCGATAGCGCGCAAAAGACCGAAGCCGAAGTAAAAGCGCGTATTGCTGAACAGGTTTTTGAATACAAGGCAAACAAAATCGTCCAAACCGAAGTTTTACCGTTAGCGCGCGAAGCCGCTGCAAATTCATACAGAGAAAACGTTCCAACGTTCTTATGGGTTAAGAATATTTGGGCTGAAGACTTACCTTGGAAGCACCCCGTAAAAACGAGCTTTAGCGAATACAACTTTACCGAAAGAAAGGGCTGTAAGTCAGTTAAGATTGACGTTGCCTTAAGCGACGAGTTATATAACGAATTAACCTACAACCTTCAAGACGAAAAGAATTCGCCAAACGGTTATTTAATCTTAGTCGTTTTATCAATCGGCGTTATGGTTTTATCGCAAATCGTAATGAACAAAACCCAAAAAGCCCAACTCGATTTACAATCGGTTGACGGCCAAGCCCAACAAACGTCAAAAATGATGACCTGGATGATGCCCGTTATGTTTGGTATCTTTGCGTTTATCTATACAGCGTCATTCTCGCTTTATATGGTAATAAGCTCTTTATTATCAACCGGCACAACCATCGTTATCAATAAAATCGTTGAAAAGCGCTATAACCAAAAAGCTGAACAGGAAGCCTTAGCAAACGACAAGAGATTTAGAAAGAAATAAGTCTTATATGCGGCGCAATACTTTGTTATTTGGCATTTTTTACAATTCCTGCGTACGGCGAGTACGCCCCCTTGCAAAAATTCACGTCTTTCGTGTCTTGCTTGCATCTAAAACTTATTTACGTTAAATAGGCTTATTTGGGGTATTTACAATTTCTACAATTCCTGCGTACGCTTTAGTACGCCCCCTTGTAAAAAGCACTAAATGCCTCGTCTTGCTTGCATTTAAAACTTATTTACGTTAAATAGGCTTGTGTGTTATTACTAAAAAAACAATGCGCGTAAAAAGGGGATAAAAACCTTTTTGCGTTGCAATCTAATAAAAATCAGGAGATATTTTAATGAACAACGTATTTACGGCAAAAACCGTTGAAGACGCTATTAACGAAGGCGTTAAAGCGTTAGGTTTAACCAGAGAAACGGTTGAATGGACGGTTTTAGAAGAACCAAAAAAAGGCGGTATTTTAGGTATTGGTTCAAAACCTGCAAAGGTTAAAGTTGTTAAAAAGAAAACGCAACTTGAACTCACCGTTGACTTTTTAGACGGGCTCTTTACTCAAATGAAAATCAATGCAACCACAGACGTCACTGAAGAAACCGAAGCAAGGGTTGTTATCAACCTTATCACAACCGATTCTTCACAGGTTATCGGTTACCGTGGCGAAGTTTTAGACTCAATTCAAGCAATGGCAAGCGCCATTTACAACGGCAACAAAGAAAACTTTACACGCGTTGTTATCGATTGCGAAGGCTACAGAGAAAAACGCGAACAAAGCTTACAGGCTTTAGCTTTAAAGCTTGCGCAAAAGGCTGTAAAGACGTCACGCAAGGTTACTTTAGAACCAATGAATCCTTTTGAAAGACGTATTATCCACTCAGCTCTTATCGAGTTTGAAGGCGTTAAAACCGTTTCAGAAGGCAGAGAACCAAACAGATACATCGCAATTATTCCAGACGGCTACGTACCACACAAATCAGGCGATAAATACGGCGCAAAACGCGATTCTCGCGGTGGCAAGGAAAAAGGCCGTGACCGTCGTTCCAACCAAAAAAGCACTGAAAGAAAGCCCCAAGCGCCACGCGCAAAAACAAGCTTTGGCGGTGCAGTATTTTTAGGTAACAGCTTAAAAGAAAATAACGACTAATAAAAAACGCAGACCCTTCGGTCTGCTTTTTTAATGCCCGTGATCGAAAAGTGTCAGTTTTACTCAATTTAATTTACAACTTTACAAATCAATAAACCTGTGATATAATATCCTTGACGGTACTAAAATACTTGGTGAAGATTGGTCTGATGGTACAAAGCTACGCTATTTATACGATGAAAAAGGCGTTTGCGCTATTGTTTATAATGATCGTATATACGTGTTAGAGCGCGACTTTGACGGTAGTATTGTAAAGATTTTGATTGACGGTAGACCAATTTGCGAATATCACTATGACGCATGGGGTAACTGCAGTATAGCTACCAATAGTGATTTAATTGAAGAATGCTTCGCCAATGTTGAAACGTTTGTTATCAACAATAACCCATTCCGTTGGAAGGGTTATTACTATGACGTAGAAACTGGACTTGCGATGGCGGGACAAAGATACTATAGTCCTGAACTTTGCAGATTCATCCAACCAG
>JAZTYT010000224.1:0-12794 GCA_045637045.1 Christensenellaceae bacterium
GACCAAGCCGTTTGGCGACGCTGCAATCGCCGCAATAAGCGTTGTTAATAGGTTTTCAATGTTCGTTATGGCTATCGGGCTTGGCATTGGCCAAGGCTTCCAGCCAGTTGCGGCATTTAACTACAGCGCGAAAAAATACGATCGCGTTAAAAAAGGTTTAGTATTTACTTGGGCGTTTTCAACTGCCCTTGTAAGTTTAATTTCTTTGCTTGGTATAATCTTTGCAGAACAAATTATTTGGATATTCCAAAAAGCTCCCGAAGTTATCGCTATTGGTAAAACTGCACTGCATTTTTCGTGCATTGGGCTTATCTTTTTAGCGTCGTCGGTTGCGGCGAATATGCTCTTCCAAAGCATAAGAAAGTCACTAATTGCTTCAATCCTTGCAACGATGCGTTCAGGGCTTATGCTTATACCGGTTTTAATTATTGGTTATAGCTTAAAAGGGCTTTTAGGTATTCAAGCAGCGCAAGGTATAGCAGACGTTTTATCCGGGCTTGTTTCAATCCCCTTTGCAATCGCATTTTTAAGAAAGGATTTTTCTAAAGAAGAGCTTTTACAAGAACCTTAAAATTTATAAAAAAACAATAAAAAGTGGGGCTATATGTCGATTATCGACGTATAGCCCCGCTTTTATTATATTATTTTTTATTTGCTTTCCTGTTCTTTTTTAATTTTAAGCCAGCACTTTAAGCACATTGCAACGTACTTATCGTTACCACCTAAAACGATTTGGTCGCCTTTAAAAACAACCTTGCCGTTTTCGTCAATACGGGCGTTTACGGTTGCCTTTGCGCCACACTTACAAACGGATTTAATCTCTTTTATTGATTGCGCGATTTCAAATAGACGCTTGCTACCTGGGAATAGATTTGTTAAAAAGTCGGTTGCAAGACCAAAGCACATAACAGGTTTATCGTAATCAATAACGATGCTTGCAAGCTGGTCAACCTGTTCGGGCTGTAAAAACTGACACTCGTCAACAATAACCACGTCTCTGTCGCTATAGTTTTCCTTAAAGAGTTGGTACACGTCACAATCCTTATCGACTGCAACGCAGTTTTCCCAAAGGCCTATTCTTGAACGCACTACGGCTTCGCCGTCACGGGTGTCTATTGCAGGCTTTAATAAAAGCACGGACATATTTCTTTCTTCATAATTGAACTTTGTAATAAGTGCCTGCGCTGTTTTTGAACACCCCATCGCACCGTATTTAAAATATAACTTTGCCATTTGCATACCGTTCCTTCTTATTGTACTTTATCTAAAATAATCGGCTTATAGGCAGGTTTTTGGTCGTCAATCACCGTGCTCTCAATAAGTTTTTGTTCCGCCCCGTCAAGCTTTGAACAAGTGTTTGTATAAAGGGTTGCGATAGTTTCGCCAGCCTTAACAAAGTCACCTGTTTTCTTGCTTAAAATAATACCGGCGGTAAAGTCTATAACGTCTTCTTTAGTGTTACGGCCTGCTCCCAATAAAAGGGCTGACGTGCCGTAGCCTTCGGTATCAACTTTAACGATATACCCATCGCGTGGGGCTTTAACCTCACGGCTATATTTTGCCTGTTCAAACAAACTGGTGTCGTAAATAACTTTAGCGTCACCACCCTGCGCTTCAACCATATCAGCCAAGGTCTTTAACGCAGAGCCGTCGCTGATAACCTGTTTAACCTTTTGCTCGCATTGTTCGTAGCTACCCTTTTGGGCAAGCTCAAGCATATGTGAAGCAAGGGCAATACAAATTTCAGTTAGGTCTTCAGGACCGTTACCTTTAAGGGTTGCAACAGCTTCTTTAACTTCCAAAATATTACCAATATTATAACCCAAAGGCCTGTCCATATCGGTAATGAGAGCGAGCATCTTTTTACCTGCTTGCTTGCCAATATCAACCATAAGCCTTGCCAAACGCTTGCTGTCTTCAACCGTTTTCATAAACGAACCGCTACCCGTTTTAACGTCCAACACAATGCAGTCGTCGTCAGCGGCAAGCTTTTTACCCATAATGCTTGAAACGATTAAAGGCAAGCTTTCAACGGTTGCAGTTACGTCTCTTAAGGCGTACAAAAGCTTATCGGCAGGCGCAAGCTCTGCGCTTTGGCCAACGATAGCAATGCCCACCCTGTTGACGATTTCCAAAAATTCATCAACGCCAAGGCTGGTGTTAAAGCCGGGGATAGATTCAAGCTTATCAATAGTGCCACCCGTATGCCCTAACCCACGGCCACTCATTTTGGCAACCTTTACGCCTAACGTTGCAACGATTGGCGCAACGATTAAACTCGTTTTATCACCAACGCCACCCGTTGAGTGTTTGTCAACGCGAATACCGTTTACGCCCGAAAAGTTAAGCGTATCACCCGAATCTCTTACGGCAAAGGTTAGGGCTGTGGTTTCTTCTAAATCCATCCCGTTAAAATAAATTGCCATTAAAAGTGCCGAAACCTGATAGTCTGGAATTTGACCTTTAACGTAGTTTTCGATAAACCACTTGATTTCCTGACTGGTTAAAGCCTTGCCGTCGCGTTTTTTCTTTATTAAATCATACATTCGCATAGGGGTAACCTTCCTTAAGTAGTTGTGATAATTATTGTAAGTCCTTTGGCCCGAAATAATCGGGTAAAATTTGTGGTAGCGTGTAAGTTTTAATATTGTCAGGCGTGCCTGCAATAATTGTAAAATCATCCTTGCAAAACTCTGCCATAACCTGACGGCAAACCCCACACGGCGCGCATAGTCCTGAAATTTCTTCACCAGCCTTTCCACCAACGATTGCTATTTTTACAAAGTCCCTTTCGCCATTGTTTACAGCTTTGAAGAAAGCAACTCTTTCTGCGCAAATGGTCGGGGTGTAAGCGGCGTTTTCAATGTTTGCGCCAGTATAAACCTTTCCGTCACGCGTTAAAAGAGCAGCGCCCACCATAAATTTTGAGTATGGCGAGTATGATTTTTCACGCGCGGAGATCGCAGTTAATAGTAATTCTTTATCCGTCATAAGATACCTTTATTTTGTATTTATTGATTGTTTTTTTACACCAAAAACGTTTAATAATCGGCTTATAGGCTAATTTTTGATAAAAAGCTTGTGCCGTCGGTTTCGCCCTTGTCTTGACCGAAAGCTTCTAAAATAGTTGCTGAAACGTCGCTAAACGTTGGCAAAGTACCCAAATTTACAGGTCTTACGTTTTTGCCGTACATAAGCATTGGCACGTACTCGCGCGAGTGGTCGGTGGACGGTGTTTTGGGGTCACAGCCGTGGTCAGCCGTTATAATTAACAAATCGTCATCGTTAAGCCTTGGTAAAAATTCACCAAGCCATTTGTCAAATTTAGTGAGCGCCAAAGCGTAGCCTGCAACGTCGTTACGGTGGCCGTAAATCATATCAAAGTCAACAAGGTTTACAAAGCATAAGCCGGTAAAATCCCTGTCGAGCATAGCAAAGGTTTTATCCATACCGTCGTCGTTTGACGTGGTGCGATTACTTTCACTAACCCCTTGCCCTGCGAAAATATCGTAAATTTTGCCGATTGATATAGTATCAAGCCCTGCTTCCTTTAAGATATCAAGCATAGTCTTTTTAGGTGGCGTCAAGGAATAATCGTGACGGCGCGAAGTACGCTTAAACGGGTGTTCACCTTCAAACGGACGCGCGATAACCCTACCAACGCCCCAATCGCCTTGGAGCATATCCCTTGCGATTTGGCAATACTCGTAAAGCTTTTCAATAGGCACGATATCTTCGTGTGCGGCAATTTGGAAAACGCTGTCAGCCGACGTGTAAACGATAAGCGCACCGGTTTCCATATGCTCTTTGCCGTAATCCCTTATTACGTAAGTACCCGAATAAGGCTTGTGGCAAAGGGTTTTTACGCCTGCTAACTCTTCAAAACGCTCAATCATATCCCTTGGCAAGCCGTCAGGATAGGTTGGCATAGGTTTTTTGGAGATAACGCCTGCGATTTCCCAATGCCCGATAGTCGTGTCCTTACCCATAGAAGTTTCCTGTAGCCTTGCGTGTGCGCCGATTGGGTTATCAACACCCCCACCAACGCCGTCGATATTAAATAGGCCCAAGCGCTTCATATTAGGACAGTCAAAATTAGCGTGCTCCCTTACTGCGCCAAGGGTGTTACTGCCTTCGTCACCAAAAAGGTGGGCGTCAGGCTCTTCACCAATGCCTACGCTGTCAAGCACGATTAAAAATACTCTTTTAATTTCCATATTTATCCTTAAATTATTCTTCGGCAATAGCCAAAGCGATTTCCATCATTTTAGTAAAGGAATTTTGTCTTTCTTCAGCAGTCGTGTTGTCTTCCGGGTGGATAAAGGAATCGCTTACCGTACAAATGCAAAGCGCCTTTTTGCCAGCGCGCGCAGCGTTAAGATAAAGCGCGGCAGATTCCATTTCAACGCCCAAAACGCCCATCTTTGCCCAAACCATACCCGAGTTTGCATCGTCGTAGAACATATCCGATGAGAAGATATTGCCAACCTTGTAGTTTACGCCTGCCTTTTCGCATTCTTCAGCGGCTTTTTTAAGCAAACCAAAGTCTGCAATGGGCGCAAAAGTACCAGGTAAGTTATATTGCATTGCGTAGTTACCGTTGGTGCAAGCGCCTTGTGCTAAAATAATATCTCTTACCCTTAAGTCAGGGTCGAAAGAACCACAGCTTCCTACACGGATAATGCTTGATACGTCGTAAAAATTGAAAAGCTCGTAAGAGTAAATGCCGATTGCAGGTTGCCCCATACCTGAAGCCATAACCGAAACCCTTTTACCCTTGTAGTACCCCGTGTAGCCTTGTACGCCCCTTACGTCGTTTACAAGTACTGCGTTTTCAAGATAGTTTTCAGCAATAAAGCGTGAACGCTTTGGGTCGCCAGGCATTAAAACCGTTTTTGCAAAATCGCCTTTTTTAGCTGTTATATGTGGTGTTGGTATTGCCATAATTTCTCCTTTTAACGTTTGTTTTTATTGAATAATCGACCTATAGCCCAATTTTTGGACAAATAGCCTATTAATAGGTGTTATCTGCTGCAAGGCCCTTTACTGCCTTTACAACACGGCTTGTGCCAAGCCTGTCAGCGCCAAGGTCGATAAAATCTTGCGCGTCGGATAAGCTTGAAATACCACCTGCCGCTTTAACCTTAACGTGTTTGCCAACGTTAGCGCGCATAAGCTTAACGTCTTCACGCGTTGCGCCTGCCGTTGAAAAGCCCGTTGAAGTTTTGATGTAATCAGCGCCGGCTTCGGTTACGATATTACACATAATGATTTTTTCTTCTTCGGTTAATAAACAGGTTTCAATGATAACCTTTAAAATCTTTTGACCGCACGCCTTTTTGATTGCTGAAATTTCTTCCCTGATTTCGGTTAAACGGTTTGAACGCAAATCACCTATATTGATAACCATATCAATCTCGTCAGCGCCGTTTTGGATAGCGTCTTGGGTTTCAAAAACCTTAACTGCCGTGGTATTATAGCCGTTTGGGAAGCCTATAACCGTACAAATTGCAAGGCTGTCGCCAACGTAGTCTTTTGCGCGTTTAACAAATGAAGGTGGAATACAAACGCTTGCCGTTTTATATTTAACGCCGTCGTCACAGATTGCTTTGATTTCTTCCCAAGTGGAAGCCTGACCTAATAAAGTATGGTCGCATTTTGACAAAATATTTTCAATATTCATAAAAAGTCTCCTTTTAATTTGTAAAGTTATAAGCGATGTCACAAACAACGGCTCGTTTTTATTCTTGTTAAAAACCGTCGTTTATGGTAGTAACAAGTTAATCAGCATCATTATCCAATGCTTCTAAACCTTTTTTAGCGATAGGCTTTGAGTCGCCGTGTTTTACAAAGAACATCGTTACAAAGGCAATGCACACAAAGATTGCGGCGTATGGGAACAACGGGCGCATACTGCCCATTACGTCCATAATAAGCCCTGAAAGTAATGGCGTAACGATTTGCGCAGCCATACTTGCCGTGTAGTAATAACCCGTGTACTTACCTACGTCCGGGCCTTTTGCAAGCTCAACTACCATTGGGAACGAGTTAACGTTGATGGTTGCCCAGCCAATACCTGCAAGCGTGAATAAAACGTTCATTACAAAGACGTTGGAGTTAGCGTTCATAAACGCCGCGCCGATAAACGCCGTTGCAAGCATTACAATACCCGATAAAATACTGCGTTTTCTGCCAATTTTTTGAGCTAAAAAGCCAACCGGTAAATACGCGGCGATTGCAGCGCCCTGCGCAATCAATAAGGTGGTGTTATAGTCCATATGCAATACGTTAGTTGCATAAAGCGAATATTTTGACGTAACTGCATTGTACCCGATAAACCATAACGCAACCGACGCAAGCAGTAAGAACAAGCTCCTTCTTTCAGCCTTGGAAAGCTTGGTTGTTCTTGCAGGCTCTTGCCCTTTATCAGCTTGGGCTTCGTTAGCCTGTTCTTTTTCAATTTCTTGGTTTTGCTTATCTGCTTCTTCAGCCCATTTAGGCTCTTTAACCTTCCAGATAAACATAACGAGCGCAACCACCATAACCGCACAAACGGCAACGACGTACCAGGTGTAGCTCATATATTGGTTAAAGGTTTTGCCCGTTTTAAACACGATGCCGAGAACCAAAACCAGCATACCACCCACCGTACCCATAAGGTTGATGATAGCGTTTGCCTGTGAACGAAGTGGCTTTGGCGTTACGTCAGGCATAAGCGCAACGGCTGGCGAACGGAAGGTTGCCATTGCAAGCAGGGTTACCAGCAAGAGTATCACGAACAATATAAGCGGAACTGGGTTTGCCTTGGTTTGCCCCCACGCGTAAGCGCTTATTGCAGGGTTAACAAGGTTGGTGTAAGCGTTATGGGTTACGTATTTTTCAACCTTTGTTTCGCCGTCCGGGGAAACGCGATAATAGGTTTTAGCACCCGAATCGTCAACGACCGTTTTTATCCTGAAATACTCGCCACTATCGTTATCGTACCCGTAGGACGTTTCTGGCGCAGAATAGCCTTCAGACGTTAAGTATTCATAGTTGATGTGGGTGTACCAGTCTTTAACTTCAGCCTTTTCGGTTTCGTTTAACTGGTCGTAATTCTTTTGGAAAACGATTTGTGAAGCGTAATCTTTAATAGTGTACTTTTCGGGGAGATCTTTCTGCCCGATAATACTGGCTTCGGCATTGGTTATTTGATAGTTTGACTCAAAAAGCTCGTCGTAAAACACAACGCTGTTACCCGTCATATCGTTTGCGTTAAGGTTTGCAAGCTGACGGTTATCGGTAAAGGTTAAGGTACTAAACGCAATAATCGCAACGATTGCACCTAAAACGATAAAGGGCGTGCGCCTGCCCCATTTGGTTTTAACCTTATCGGATAAAGAGCCGAATAGTGGAAGCAGAAAAATAGCAATAATATTATCTATTGCCATAATAAAGCCCGATGCAGTTTGGCTTAAACCGAATTTGTTAACGAGCATAAGTGGCATAATGCTGTCGTAAGCCTGCCAAAATGCGCAAATTAGGAAAAATGCAAAACCAACTAATAAGGTTTTTTTGTAATTAAGCTTCATCGCTAATCCCCTTTGGGTTAATATGGTGTATTAAAAACTATGTTTTTAACCTGCCCTGTAAAGTTTAGTATAACACGACGTGCTCGGTTTGTCAATAGCTTTTAAAATTTTGCTTGTAAAATTTGTTGTACGTTGTAACAGAGCCTAATTAAAAAGGAAACTTGCGAGATAGTGCAAGTTTCCTTAAGGGTTTATTTTAATCTTGAGAGTTCAACAGCCGTATGAGCCGCAAGACGGGCGTTGTTTAAAACTAACTCGATATTAGATTTTAAGCTGTCGCCACCTGTGACTTCTTTGATTTCAGCAAGTAAAAAAGGCGTCGTTTCTTTGCCGTGGATACCAAGCTCGTTGGCCTTTTGAACGGCTTTTTCTATTACCGAATTGATATAGTCTTTATCCATTGAATACTTTTCAGGGATTGGGTTTGTAACCAACACGCCACCCTTTAAGCCAAGCTCCTTACCGGCTTTAAAAATGCGAGCAAGTTCGTTAGGCGTTTGAACGTTATAATCAACCTTAAAATTGCTCTCGCGCGTATAAAAAGCGGGCAATAGGTCGGTTTTATAACCTAAAACGGGCACGCCCTTAGTTTCAAGATACTCTAAAGTCAAGCCTAAATCAAGGATAGATTTTGCGCCTGCACACACTACCATAACAGGCGTTTGAGCAAGTTCTTCTAAATCGGCAGAGATATCCATTGTGGTTTCAGCCCCACGGTGCACGCCACCGATACCACCGGTTGCAAAAATGCTGATGCCTGCCATATGGGCAATAATCATAGTGGTTGCAACGGTCGTTGCCCCGTCAAGCTTGTTTGCAATCAAGTAGCTTAAATCCCTGCGTGAAGCCTTGGTTACCTTTTGACCTTGCTGGGCAAGGTATTCGATTTCTTTAAGTTCAAGCCCTGCTTTTAGCCTGCCACCGATAATAGCAATGGTTGCCGGTACTGCGCCCGCATCACGGATTGCTTGTTCAACCCTGATTGCAGTATCAAGGTTTTGCGGATACGGCATACCGTGTGAAATAATCGTCGATTCAAGGGCAACGACTGGCTTGCCGTTTGAAAGGGCGTTTTTAACTTCGTTTGAAATATCAAGGTATCTATTCATAATGCACCTTATCGTTTTTTTGGCTAAATTTTTTAGCCACTAAAAATATATACTATATTGTAAAAAAAGTCAATGCTTTTTGCCGTAAATTGGGTGGCGTTTTTTTGCGCTTTTTAGGTTTTAAAAAACGTTTAAATTGCTCGACTGATTTTTTTTAGTCAATTTTATTGTCTTTTTCACCAAAAAATATTATACTATAACCGATATAAAAAATTTAAATCGTGAGTAATTGAATGAAAAAATTATTAGCAGTTATGCTTTGCATTTTGGCTTTACTTTTAAGCTTTATCGCCTGCGACAAGCAAGGTGGCGATAACACCGTGAGCGACGGCAATAAAGCAACCTGGCAACCCAAACCCTTTGACAAACAAGTCAGTTCAAGCACCCTATCCGTTGAAAAGGTTGAAAACCTTTCGCAAGATTTTATTATAGGTATGGACGCTTCAAGCGTAATTTCCCTTGAAAGCGCAGGCGTAAAATATTACGACTACGACGGCGTGGAGCAGGACGTTTTTAAAACGCTTTCTGAAAACGGCGTTAACTATATTCGCGTAAGGGTTTGGAACGACCCCTTTGACGCAAACGGCAACGGTTACGGCGGTGGTAACTGTAATATCGACACGGCAGTTGCAATCGGCAAGCGCGCCACACGGTACGGTATGAAGTTGCTTGTTAACTTCCACTATTCGGACTTTTGGGCAGACCCGGGAAAACAATTTTGCCCTAAAGCGTGGGCCAAAATGAGCTATGAAGAAAAGACAGTTGCTCTAAAAAATTATACAACCGATTGCTTAAACAAACTAAAAGTTGCAGGCGTTGACGTTGGTATGGTGCAAATAGGCAACGAAACCAACGGCAACCTTGCGGGCGAAAAAACTTGGGATAAAATTTGCGGGCTGATTAAAGCCGGCGCTGAAGGTGTGCGCGAAGTTTACCCTGGCGCGTTAGTGGTGGTTCATTTTACTAACCCCGAAAAGGTTACAAACTATTACGAGTACGCTGAAAGGCTGTCCCATTACGGCGTTGATTACGACGTTTTTGCATCGTCGTACTACCCTTACTGGCACGGAACTTTAGAAAATTTGTCAAATTTACTCTCTTACGTTGCAACGACCTACGATAAAAAGGTAATGGTTAGTGAAACGTCTTATTGCTACACGGGTGGCGACACCGACTTTTACGGCAACACTATCAGCAGTAGCTCAAACGTGGCAAAGCCCCAGCCTTTTACCGTGCAAGGCCAGGCAAACTCAATCCGTGACGTAATAAATTGCGTTGCCAACTTAAAAAACGGCATTGGCGTTTTCTACTGGGAAGGCACTTGGATTTCCACAGGTGGCAATAGCTGGGAAGAAAATCGCGCGCTTTGGGAAAATTACGGTACGGGCTGGGCGTCATCGTATTCCAAAGAATACGACCCCGACGACGCCGGCAAGTATTACGGTGGTAATGCAGTTGATAACCAAGCCTTGTTTGATAAACACGGAAACCCACTTGAATCGTTAAAGGTTTTTGCCTTAGTTGGAACGGGAAACCAAAACGCTTAACTTTATTATATATATCAAAAACCTAAAAAAGCAGGGCTGTGCCCTGCTTTTGTTGTTATAATTTTTTTAATTTAAAAAATCAGGTAAACTGAACGTGAAATCGTAGCCGTAGGTGTAGTCAACCGAAATTCCGTTTGTACCGTCAAATGCGTTTACGGTACGTATTTTATTACCCTTTAAAATAAGCGTAACCTTTGCTTCTTTATTAAAGCCATAGCTTTGTAAAAACCCAAACGCGTCAAGCGTGTCAAGTTTTAATCGGTAAACGTTTTGCATACGTTTAGTGTTTTTTAAGTTATCTCTTTTTAAGTCAATGGCAAATAGGCTTGGCAAATTTTCCAAATAACCGTCCAGCGTGCAAGGCTCGCTTACAACGCCTTCTTCAGTAACAAGGTGGCTTTGGTCTTGATAAAAATATAATTGACTAACACCCTTATCCAAACACAAAATAACCCTTCCGTCAAAAAAGTATTTACGCGTAAAGGTGCTTATTTCACCGTTGTAATTAACCTTAACTTGGATGTTTTGCTCGTTATTAAAGATAATGCTTGCAGTTTCCAAGGTGCTGAACCTGTTGTTTTTTTGCACCGTACTAACCGTGAAGGTTACCGTAAGTGCAATAATAACCGCCAAAGCAACTGATAAAATTACGATAAATTTGCCGTTAATCGGCTTATAGGCCGACTTTTGCCCGTCTTTTGGGGCGTCGGGATAGAACAAAGTGTTAACGTCAGTCCCCAAAGCTTTTGCGATTTCAGGGAAAAGCGAGGGGTCTGGTAGCCCCATTCCCCTTTCCCATTTAGATACGGCTTGGAAAGACACGTTTAAAATAGCGCCAAGCTCCTTTTGGGTAAGCCCTGCACTGATACGTAATTCTTTAATTTTCTTACCAGTATCTACCATTTGCGTTTATTGTACCATAAAACACGGCAATTTGCCACAATTTTTATTAAAAAAGTTGCAAAATACCCCGATTCAACCAAGCGTTGAGTCCTTTTTTTGAACTTTTACTTGAAAATGCCGTAATTTTATTATATAATAATGTTACAAAAAACGAAAAACCTTAAAGGGTATTTATGAAAAAACTTTTATTTTTACTCGTGGCAGTCGTTCTTATCTTCGTTGGATGCGCGCCAAAAGCAAGTAATGGGCAAAACAATGCTTTAAAAGGCGACGCTATCGCAACGGACGGTGGGCTTAACAGCGCGCTAAACGATATTTCCCCCACACCCGACACCACGACCAAAATTCAACTAAATATCGCAGGTGGCGACAACAACCAGGAAAAAAGCGTTTTACTGATTTTAAACGTGACCAAAACTGATTTTAGCCTTAATTACACGGGCGAGCGAAACCTTGCTTTAAACGGTGGATTAACGGGCGCAAGCATTCAAGAGCAGGTTAAAAATGCTTTTTCAGACGCGCTTACCCCACCCCAAGCGCCTGGTGATGAAGATCATAGCACGCCAAGCGTTGATTTAGAGCAGGGCTTAACCTTTTTGCAGGATATTGACGCGCTTTTTACGTTAAATACACAAACGGTAAGGGGCGTTGAAATAATTGACGGCACGGATAACACTATCACCTACTTAATTGATATTTACGAAAGTCAGGTTAAAAACGCATTGCCGATTTTGGCGCTCGAGTTTGAAAAAATTGTTGACGTCACGGGCTTATCGCTTAAGGTTGTAGTAAGCGGTACTAAAACCCAAGTATTTTTAAACGTAACTGCAATCTACCAAGGCCAAGCTTCGCCTTCAACCATAGCTTTATATATTGAACACACCAGGATTGTAAAGGTAATCGACTAATGAACTACGTTACGTTTTTTATAAACCACACGGCATATTGCATAATCATTATCCTTGCGCTTATCGTTGGGCTTGTAAGTTACATACTTATCAATAAAAAGCAACCCGCACTTTTTGTAAACCTTATTGCAATAGCTTTAAGTGGCGCGCTGTCAATTGTGGCAAGTTGTGTAGTTTGTATATTGGTTAGCAACCTGTTTACAACGCAAAAGTTGGCCTATCAGTCGGTTTTCTCAATATTTTACACAATTTGCTTTTTCCCCTTGTTTATGGTTTTGTGTCAAAAAACCTTTGCAAAGGGGCTTGATATTAACACGGTTACGCCAAGCATATTATTAGTAATTTTTGTCGCGCGTATTGCGTGCGCTGTTGAAGGCTGTTGCCAAGGCAGGTTTTATTTGGCTACCGTTGAAGAGCTTTTATGTTTAACCGGTTTCGTTTTATATATAGCCAAAAAGCTTAAAATGACCTTTGCGCATTTCTTTATTGGATATATGACCTGGCGCTTTATCGCCGAATTTTTTAAAGAAAGCTTTACTTTAGAAAGGATTGGCTTTTTATCGCTTATACAATACGTGGCGCTTATCGCCACGCTTCTTGCAACAATCTTACTTTTAAAATCAAAGGAGATTCAAAATGAAAAGCACTAAAATTTTAACCGTTTTATTACTTTTGGTCGTAATGGTTTTCGCGCTGTCACTTTCAGCGTGCGCAGAAAAACCGGGTGGTTCAACCTCCCCTTCCCCAAACGAGCCA